>SVSY01000094.1 GCA_015064065.1 Oscillospiraceae bacterium | reverse complement strand
GGGGGTATAATATTTATTGGCATAATACACTATATTAAAAATTTTAGGAGGCTATTATGAAACGTTTGTTAGCAACTATTCTCGCACTTGTATTTGTTTGTACAGGTATTCTCGCGCTCTCTTCCTGCTCGGCTCCCGAGCCTGCTCCCGTTCCCGAGGGATATAAGGAGTACAACAACGGTGATATTTCATTCTCTTATCCTGAGGCTTGGATCACGACCGACGGAAGCGTAGTTACGATCACCGAAAGTGCGGCGGGCGGAAATAACGTCACCGTAGCATACGAAGCACAGAACGATGACTACAAGACTATGACCAAGGAGAAGTACGAGGAGCTTGTAAAGCCGTCGCTCGATACTATGGGAATGGCTGTATCCAACGTGGTGATCGATCAGACAAGCAACGAGTACATAAAGGAGATCACCAAGATCACGCAGACGATATCCGTATCGGGTGTTTCTATGTCACAGACACTTTATATGTTTGACTCTAACGACCGCACCTACACTGTAACCGTTACCGAGGTCAAAAAGGACGCAACGCTTGTCAAGAACGTTTTCGATACTCTCGTTGCTCTCAAGTAATTAAAGGAAGGATAAAAAGTCGCAATTCCGTCGGAATTGCGACTTTTTTCGCGTTTTTTCAACAATTGTTGATTTTGAGTTGAAAAACAGTTGAAAAAGCTGTTGTATAATCATAATGTATAAAACTCTAAAAGGAGAGACATTATGAAATATTACGTACTTTACAATGCTATAGCAGGACAGGGAAAGGCAGAGGAGATCGCGCGCGCACTTCCCGAGAAGCTTGACGGAGAGGTCGTCGGATATGCCGATATGACCAAGATAACCAACTATGCGGCATTTTTGGCAGACAAGACCGATTGTGCAATAGTTATATGCGGCGGAGACGGAACGCTCAACAGATTTGTAAACGATACCGCTGACTGCGCGCTTGAGAATGAAATATTCTACTGCGCGAGCGGCTCGGGCAACGATTTTCTGCGCGATATTGGCGGCGTGGCGGGTGAGCCTATACGTATTACCGAATATCTTAAGGACCTCCCGACAGTAGAGGTCAACGGCAAAACTTACCGTTTTATCAACGGTGTAGGCTACGGAGTTGACGGATATTGCTGTGAAGAGGGCGACAAGCAGAGAGCGGCGGGAAATACCGATATAAACTATACGTCCATCGCTATCAAGGGTCTGCTCTTTCACTATAAGCCCACCAATGCAAAGGTCACGGTAGACGGAGTAACGCATACCTACAAAAAGGTCTGGATAGCTCCAACTATGAACGGAAGATTTTACGGCGGCGGAATAATGCCCACGCCCGACCAGAAGAGAAACAGCAAAGACGGCAAGCTTTCGATATTGATCTTTCACCGTTCCGGCAAGATAAAGACTCTTATGATATTCCCCTCGCTGTTCAAGGGTGAGCATCTTAAGAATAAAAAGTATATAGAGCTTCTTTGCGGAAGTGATATCACGGTTGAATTTGACGGACCTGCGCCCTTGCAGATAGACGGAGAGACGATCGTCGGCGTTATGAAGTACAGAGCATTAGCCAAGATGCCGAGCGGGACTCTCGGAAAGGAAGAGAATGAACTCGCAAAACAATAAGGACTATTCTTCAAAAATAGTTACCGTCCCAAATCTGCTGTCGCTTTTCAGACTCATACTTATACCTTTTATCCTCTGGGCGTATTGTTATGAGGGCTCGTATGCGCTGACGGCACTGCTTGTCGTGGTGTCGGGGCTTACCGACGTTGTCGACGGATTTGTCGCAAGACATTTCAATATGATAAGCGATATCGGAAAAGCACTTGACCCGATAGCAGATAAGCTTACACAGATAGCTATGCTTTTCTGCCTTGTCACGCGCTTCCCGCTTATCCTTTTCCCACTTATTCTTATTATCGTCAAGGAAACGAGCTCGTTTATTCTGCGCGCGGTAGTAATACATAAGACGGGAACAGTCGAGGGCGCGGTGTGGCACGGAAAGGTGAATACGGTTATACTTTACGCGGTTATGTTTTTGCATATCGTCTGGTATAACATACCGACCCAAATATCAGTGATCTGTATCATCGTTTCCTGCGCTATGATGGTGCTCTCATACGTGCTTTACAGCATCGATGGCATTCGTCAGCTTATTGCAGTTAGCAGAACAAAAAACAAATAGAGAACAAGCTCTGCACTAAAAGTGCAGAGCTTGTTGCTTTAGAAGTTTCTTTTGATATTCAAGCGGTGATATACCAATATGCCGCTTGAAAAAAACGCAGAAATAATTAGGCGATGAAAAATTTAACGTATTTGCTACGTCTGTAACGCTCATACCTTGCTTTAGCAGTTCGCAGGAGTGCTGTATACGCAGATTGGAATAATAGGTCTTTGGACTTACCCCCGCGTATTTAGCGAATAAAAATTTAAGATAACTGACGCTTATGTTACACCTTTTTGCGATATCGGGAAGCGTAAGATTTTCGCATATTCCGTCACTCATTTCCCGAACGGCTTTTTTGTATTCGTTGGTAGCCGCGTTTGACAGAGGAAGCATCTGCTGCTTCGGAGCTTTTGCAAGGTGAATAAGAAAAGCAGAGAGCATGGCTGATGCTTCTTGTGTGAAATATTTGTCTTCATCTGTTCCGTGTATTATCCTATAGATGTTCTTAAATACACTAAGATATTCGTTAAAAAGAGTATCGTTTAGTGTAAATACACCGTTTTTTAATTCTGAGGGGAGCTCTCCCGCCGGCATAAATGACATTACCATAACGGAAGGAGAGCTGCCCTCACTGCTCCGTATGCGGTGAAATTCCATTGAGGCGTGCAATATCATATCTTTAGCACCGAGACGGTATATTTTTTCGTCCTCGGTCACCTCCACGCAACCGTCGGTAACGAGTACTATCTCCCATTGTTCATGGTTCTCCCCGAGAAAAACGAAATTCTGATCCCACTTGTATTCGTACGCCGAGGAAAAAGAGACTATATCAAATTTTTTATCAACGCTAACTGTCGGTAACATCGTGTGCTCCTTATATATTGACTAAAAACATAATTTTTATATCTTTTTTGACATTCCTTTTTGTTTTTAGTTATGATAAAATTATTATACCCCATACAAATATATTTGTCAATAAGGAGTATGCTATGGAAAAGAAAAAAATAAAGATCGGGTATATCGGACTTGGAAGAAGAGGAATGGGTGTCCTTCGGGGTTGTATCTCGCAGATGGATGACGTTGAAGTTGCGTATCTTTGCGACCTCTCGCAGAGCAGACTTGAAAAAGGACGTAAAATATTGAGTGATAACGGCAGACCAGAGCCGATACTAACTACAAATTATAAGGATATCCTTGAAGACCCCGAGGTAGATGCCGTTATGATAATGATCTGGTGGAACGGCAGACCGCAGATGGCGATGGATTCTATGAGAGCGAGAAAGTATACCGCAATAGAGGTCGGCTGTGCTTCCACACTTAACGAATGCTTTGATCTTGTCGAGGTCTATGAGGAGACGGGAACACCGATCATGATGCTTGAAAACTGCTGTTACGGCAGACGCGAGCTGATGGTTCTCAATATGGTAAAGCAAGGACTTTTCGGTGAGCTCGTGCATTGTTCGGGCGGTTATCTGCATTATCTGAACGAAGTCGAGCTCTTTGCGAATATCGGCAAAGAGGATATACCGCATTACAGAATTGCCCATTACAGAGATCAGAACAGAGAGAATTATCCTACTCACGAGCTTGGGCCTATATCCAAGGTGCTTGGTATAAACCGCACAAACAGAATGGTAAAGCTCTCGTCCTTTGCTTCGAAAAGCGTAGGTCTTAAGGACTATGCCAAGGAGAAGCTTGGAGAGGATAGTGAGTATGCAAAATGGGATTATAAGCAGGGCGATATAGTAAACACGGTCATCACCTGCGCGGGCGGAGAGACTATTCTTCTTACTCTCGATACTACCGTGCCCAGAGCATACTACAGCAGAGGCTTTTGCGTGAGAGGCACACGTGGAATGTCGTATGAGGACGGACACGTGGTGTTTCTTGAGGGAATGGAAGAGGGAATACGAGATAATGAAGAAGAGATGTATAAAAAATACGATCATCCGATATTCGCCGAGCTTGACGAGGGTGAGCTTAAGGGCGGACACGGCGGACTTGATTGGCTGACCTGCCGCGCGTTTGTTGAAAGCGTAAGGCTTGGTATAAATACACCTATAGACGTTTACGATACGGCGGCTTGGCTTGCGATAGGACCTCTTTCGGAAAAGTCTATAAGCGAGGGTGGAATTCCCGTTGATTTCCCTGATTTTACACGCGGAAAATGGCAGAACAGAGAGCCTGCGCCCGAATATAAATACGCTCTTGACGTTGTTTGCGATAAAGATGGAAAAAGGCTTGTCTGAGCTGATTCTGGCAGAAAATCTCTGCCAATTAGCAATATTTTCTTGACACGGCCCTGATAATCTGTTAAAATGTATCTTAGTAAACAATGGAGGTGCTATATGGATCTTAAAAATTTTTTCAAATCGTTTGTTTTGCTGGCTATAGTATTTATACTTGCATTTGCTTGCGTTGCTTGTTCGGACTCGGATGAAAAACAAGATGCAAGTAACAGCGAGACTGTATCTGATGCGACCGATGCTGAGGTTGTAGACAAAGATGGAAAATATACGATATTTGAGAATGGAGAATATGTCGCAAGAATTGTTTTTCCCGAAAATGCTACCGAGGCTGAAAAGGCTCTTTACGATAAGGTGAGAAATAAGATGAAGGATCTTACCGGTGTTATGCCCGAGCGTATCACTGACTTCAAGGCATACAACGATGATGGAGCCGATCGCGCCAAACCGGCGATACTTATAGGCAAAACGAATTACGACGAGTCGGTGCAGGTATATCAAGAGCTTGGATATACAGAGCATCTTATGAAGATAGTAGGAAATAAGCTTGTTATTGCTTTTTCGACCGATGTTGAGGCAGGCAATCTTTACGCAAGTCTGCTCGGTCATCTGCGCGAAGCTACGAAAGAATACGTCGGCGTTAAGAAGGATATCAAGTCGTCAAAGAGCACGAATGCGTTTTTGTCTTCGTTGCCCAAATATCCTAACGATACGTATGATCTTGTCGATCTCGACAGAAACAGCTATATGATCCATATGAAGAAGGACAGCATAGATAATATGCGTGCGTATTGCGAAAAACTCGTGGAGTTTGGCTTTGAGAAGGTCGAGAGCCGCGAGGAATGCGGAAATCTCTTCGAAACCTTTACCTTCGAGGATAAATACGCTTATGCGTATTACAGAGATTTTGATAAATCGGTGCGCGTGGTGCTGGGTCCTAAAAAAATGCTTGCAAGTGCAAATTGTGACGTGGGACTCGAAGAGACCTATACTCCCTATATTGCATCTATTCCGCAGCCAAATGACGGACTTGGATACATTATTCGACTGCCCGACGGACGCTTTATAATCCTTGACGGCGGATATAAGGGTGGCGATAGAGTTTACAATACTCTTCGTGAGCTTGAAGAAGGAAAGATAACTATTGCGGCGTGGTTTGTTTCGCATCCGCACGGTGACCACTATCCTGCACTTGTTGATTTTATAAAGGCGCACGGTAATGATGAGGATGTAACCGTTGAGAGAGTTATGTTCAATTACGTTCATCCCGATGCGTATAATATCAACGGATCCGCAGGCAAGGAAAATGCGAGCAATGCTGTCAGATCTCTTTATAACGATATCCAAACCGGACTTCCCAATACACCGATAATTAAGGTGCATACGGGTCAGACCTTCAGCTTTGGCACGTCGAGCGTTGAGATACTTTACACGGTTGAGGATATTATGCCAAGAACACTGCCCAATCTCAACGATTCCTCTATGGTCATAAGAGTAAATATAGGCGAGCAGTCAATAATGCTTTTAGCGGATACCTGCTACGATTCAGGTCCGATACTCAACAATACTTGGGGAGAATATCTCAAGTCGGATATTATGCAGATAGCGCATCACGGCTGTTATCCATCGGTCAAGGCAATATACGACAGTATTCAGGCAGAGACTGTACTTTTCCCCGCGATGTATAAAAACGTTAAAAACTACGTGGTTGAAGAAAAGTGGGCGGAGGTTATGAACGCCGTGCTTGGATACGCAAAGGATATCTACGTTTCCGGCGATCACATGGAGATAATAGAGCTTCCTTACGTGGTGAAAAACAACAAGGAAGAGATGCTTGAATATCTAAAGAATTATTCATAAGACAGACAAGAAAATATCCCCGACTCTGTCGGGGATATTTTGCTTGAGTATTACTTTTTATATCTTCTTCCCGTGGACTCAAGGAAGAGACGGAGGGGAAGTGTCCAGTCGGTCTGAATGATGTCGAAATTCTTGTCGGCAAGCCAGCCCCAACCGCGTTCCTGATCGAAGGCGAGAGCGGTGTCGTCAGAATGTCTTGCGGCGAGCTGTGCGCGGCAGTCGTAGATTATGGAGTTGACCCACACGAGCTTTCCGTCGGCGTGCATCTTAGCTATGTATTCGTCACTGCAGAGCTCGCTGTTTTCGTTGTCGAAGAGGACTTCAGCACCGATATAGTTGATATTTCTCGATTTGAGCATCTCGTGCAGACCGTCGTCTTTGTTTATTATGGGGAGATATGCGATCTCGGGAGCGTAGGATTCGATAATATTAAGGAGTTTTTCCGAAGGGGAGGTCTTTACGACGATCTGATCCTCCATTTTATATTTGCGGATAAGGTCGGATATCTTTTCGGGGTGATCCCAGAACTTATCCACGTTAATAAAGCATCTGTCCTTGTAGCGTGAGAATATCTCGTCGAGGGTACAAAGTCCCCATTCGGTAGGGTTTCTGTCGTAGTTTACGTAGCGAAGTGCAGATATCTCGTCGTCGTGAAGCTCGGGTATCCTGCAATCCTTACCGAGATGTATCTTTTCCATACCGGGATGGAAGCTGTAGAGCGTGCCGTCCGCGCTGATATTTGCGTCTATCTCTATCATATCTGCGCCCTGAGCAACGGCGATATCGTATGCCGCGATAGTGTTACAGGGGATATTTCCACCGGCAACACCGCGGTGAGCGGTTATAATAATGCGCTTTTGTGCTTCTTCGTATAAATTCATAGCCATAATTCTACCTCGTTGAAGTTTAGTTGAATACATTATACCGCACGAAAAGAAGTTTGTCAATAAGATAGCTTTAAAGATGATGATATATAAAAATAATTTTATTTTTTTTGAAAAATAGGGTTGACAAACCGATAGAAGTGTGATATAATACTGCCGTTGCGAAAAAATGCACCTTTAGCTCAGTTGGTAGAGCAACTGACTCTTAATCAGTGGGTCCCGGGTTCGAATCCCTGAAGGTGCACCATAAAAGAAAACAGACCGACAAAGTCGGTCTGTTTTCTTTTATGCTCCATAATAATGCGATTCGAACCCCGCAACGAGCGAAGCCGTTGCTAAAGCTTGCGCTACCGCTGCATAAACGATAATATGGCATTATTGCGCAAGCATAGGGTTCGATATCCCTGAAGCTTAACGACAGACCGACAAAGTCGGTCTGTTTTCTTTTGTCCTATCAACCACCAGCAGTGCTGGTGGCACCAAAAAGCTTTAGCTATGCGTAGAAAAAATACCTCCTTTGATGTATAATAAAGTTGGTCTGCCA
>SVSY01000093.1 GCA_015064065.1 Oscillospiraceae bacterium | reverse complement strand
TCTATTTAAGCGAGACAATGATAGGTGATCGCATAGAGTTCAGACCTAATCCCAATGGAGATACATTTATCGCGTGTTACAGAAATTTTGCGATAGCGGAATTTGACGTACATACAGGTAAATTGATCCACCGAAAAATCTGGCGACTTTGATCGCTCGCCGCATTTGGAAGCCTCACTCCGCTACGCTCCGTTCCGCTTCCAAATGCATAAATTTGTCATCTAAAATGTGTATACCATGTCCTTACACAGATTGTTTACAATGTTACTCTTGACACACAGTTCGCCCCTACTGTGGGATTAGGTAAATGTTTCGTGATTTCTCCGCTAAGAACATCACGCTTTCCGTTCGGAGTTTTTGTTATTAAAGATACGAGAAAAGTATCCTATCGCTATGAGGGTCCATATTCTCTATGTCCGGTATCTCATATCTGTTATCGTTGGAGTCTCTTATTATAACTCTGTTAGTGCCGTGCAGATGCTTTATATCGCTGTGTCTGTTCTTGATATCAAAGGTTATCTCTCCCCTGTCGGTCTCGACCGTCCATTTGAGCACGCCAAACTTATCGACGCATTTGAGCACCTTCTTTATCTTCGGGATCATATAATATTCCTCGAAGCACTCCTCAAGCGCGCGGCGCGAATCCTCGTCTATCTCCTCAAGATCGCGGACAAATCCAAGTTCCTTCTCGTGCGAATCGAGCAGAGTTATATACATAGTGTGATTGGTTATCGGAAAAAGCTTTCTCGGCTCAAGATCCTCGTAGACCGTGCCGTCCTTAAGTGTAAGACGTACGAAATAAAGGTCTGTGCGCTCTATTTTTCCCGTGTATTTATCAACGTATATTCTTCCCATAGTACACCTCACTCAAAGTTCTCAGCGCGCTTTGACTCGGCTATCTTGTCCGACATCGACTGTATCTCGACGAGCTTATAGTATTTACCCTTAAGCGCCATAAGCTCCTCGGGAGTACCGCACTCTATTATCGAGCCGTTGTCAACGACGACTATCTTATTAGCCTTTGCAAGCGTGGAAAGTCTGTGCGCTATCATAATGGTAGTTCTGCCTGTAATAAGGTTTTCGATTGCCTCTTGTATGAGATGCTCTGTCTCGGAGTCTACCGATGCGGTCGCCTCGTCAAATACGAGCATTTTGGGGTTGCGAAGCATAGCACGCGCTATGGATATACGCTGTCTCTCACCACCCGAAAGGCCTACACCGCGCTCGCCGAGCACCGAATCGTATCCGTCGGGCTGACGAACGATAAATTCGTGAGCGTTAGCAATATCCGCCGCATTTATGACCTCGTCCACCGAGAAGCTGTTGTCGCCGTACGCTATATTGTTATATATCGTATCGTGGAACATCTGTGGCTCTTGCTGAACGTAGCCTATGCGCTCTCTGTAGTAGTGCATATCTATATCACGGATATCCACGCCGCCTATAGTGATAGTTCCCTCGTAGTGATCGTAATAACGCAAAAGAAGGTTTATCAGCGTAGATTTTCCCGAGCCCGTAGTTCCGACTATACCGACGACGTCGCCCGGCTCTATAGTAAGGTTTATATTCTTGAGCACCTTCTTGGTTCGGTCGAACGAGAAGTTTACGTTCTTGAACTCTATTCTTCCGCCCATATCGGCATTGGTATTTCCCTTTCCGAAATCGTGCTCGGGCTCTGCGTCGAGTATATCCATTATACGCTCAACAGATGCCATAGCGTTCTGCATGGAGTCCGAAAGGTTTGCAAAGAAGTTTACAGGCTCGTAGAACATCGTTGCGTAAGAAATGAAGGAGACGAGAAGACCTACCGAGATAGTTCCTACGCTTCCCATTTCAAGACCGTTTATTACAAGATTACCGCCGAGCGCCCATATAATAACGCTTCCGCAGCTCATAAGACAGTTTACTATGGCGGGATATGCGTGAAGTATCTTTCCCGCCTTGGTATCGATAATTCGCCACTCCTCTACCGTACTCTCAAATCTCTCTGCCGACTTCTTTTCGTTAGCAAAGGATTTTACTACGCGTATTCCGGGGATAGTATCGGTAAGCACGGAGGTGACCGCGGAGGATCTTCTCCAGATACGTCTGTAAAAAGGAGCTATCTTCTTGCGGAATATTCTTGAGCCGATAACTACGAGCGGAACGGGAACGAGCGAGAAGAGCGTGAGTTTCCAGTTGATACAGAGCATTACGACTACGATACCGATGAGCTTGAAGAACTGTACAACGACCTCCTGCGTCATTCGGAGCATAAATGCCTGTATGGTCGCCGTGTCGCCGCTTATACGGTTTATCACGGCACCCGTCGAGGTCTTATCGTAAAAGCGCATAGGCAGATACTGTGCCTTCTCATAGACGTCGGTCCTTATTCGCGCGATTATCTTGTCACCCGAGACACGAAGCATATATCCGCGAATGCCCGCAAAGAGCCAATGCACGATATGTATGCAAACGAGCGAGATGACCACGACCGAAAGCGCGGCTCTGTCGCGATTGGGCAAGACCTCGTCAACCATAGACTTTGTAAGCAGAGGCGGAACGAGTGCCATTGCCGTGGTGAGTATCGAAATTATTACCGATATAACGAGTATCGGTGCTTCGGGCTTAAGATACTGCACAAGACGGCGGAAAAGTCTTCCCTTCTTCATACAGTGAACGCAGGGCGCACCCGGCGCTGAGAGCGTTCTTCCGCACTTGGGGCATACGGAGAGCATCTTGTCGTAGACCGAGCGCATCATCTCGAGCGCCGAATCCCTATTCGCACCGTCGCGCATATCCTTGACATAGGTAACGAAGGTATCGCAGAGTGCCGTTACAGTAAAGGTAAATCTGAACGCGTCAACGTACTTTTTTCCGTCGAAGGAAATACGCATGACCGCGTTTCCGTACATACGCTTGTTGTATATCTCCTTGATATCGGAGTAAGCGTATTTCTCGGAGCATTCTTCATCTGCAAGACTGTAGGTAAAGAAATGGGTGGCTGTTGCAAGCAATACGTTCTGACCGTATTTTGCATCCTTAGACACTTCGCCCACTATTCCGAAAAGAATAGGTTCACTTGAGAGAGCAAGTATCTTTTCAAGCTGTTGATCGGTCAAATTCCGATTAAGCAGAATGGGATTTTCCATATCTTTACGCAACCAAAGGTTGCCCTCCTTTTTCAGTTTTGTGTATTCTACCACCATTCGACACAAATGTCAACCCGTTTGGGAAAATTTTTTCAATTTTTTTACTTTGTATATACAAGCAAAAAACGGCACACGCAAAGTAAATTTGCGCGTGCCGTTTTTGTATTATTTCTCGGGATCGAGGTATTTCCAATAGGAAGTAATATAATTCACACCCGACCACACCGTCATAACGACGCAGAAAAGCAGCGTCGCCCACGAAAGCGGAACGATATCGGTGCGCCATACAAGTTTATCACCGGTTACAGCCTCCATAATGAGCTTTGCTATGAACTGTACGACGGGCTCGAGAAGCACGGTAGATACAGCGACTATCTGAGAGACCGTCTTGATCTTGCCAAGATAGTTTGCCGCTATTACTATGCTCTTTCCCGTAGAAACCACGAGTCTCATAGAAGTGACCGCAAGCTCGCGGAAAACGACGATGAGCAGGGTAAATATCATTATCAAGCGCAGATTGTCAAACTTGTAAAGAAGAACGAACATCGCGCCTATTACCATAAATTTATCGGCAATAGGGTCGAGAAATTTACCGAAATCGGTTATAAGATTGTCTCTGCGCGCTATCTTTCCGTCAAGCATATCGGTGACCGACGCAACGATAAAAAGCGCAGCGCATATAACGCATGAGATATAGTGCCAGAGTCCACGCGCAGGCAACATTCCGACTATAAGTATAAGCGGAACAAGGCAGATGCGCATAACTGTGAGCTTGTTGGGGAGATTCATCTTAGACATAATTGCCTCCTAAATTTAATTTTCGGTTATCGCTCTTCCCATAAGGTCGTAATCAAGCACCTCGCGTACCTTGACCTTAACGAACGAGCCGGGAGCTATTCTCTTTTCTGCCCTGAAATAGACCTTTCCGTCGATCTCGGGAGCATCCGCCGCGCTTCTGCCGAAATGCACCTGAGCTACGGGGTCGTAGTCCTCGCAGAGCACCGTGATCACACTGCCTACCTTCTTTTCGTTGTTCTCGGTGTTTATGTCGAGCTGTTCACGCATAATGATATCGGCTCTGTCCTGCTTTATCTGCTCGTCTATCTGATCGGGCATATCGTAAGCGGCAGTATCCTCTTCGCGAGAGTACGGGAATACTCCGAGATGATCGAAGCGAGTCTCCTTAACGAACTCGCAAAGCTCTTCGAAATCCTCCTCGGTCTCTCCGGGGAATCCCGCAATAAAGGTAGTTCTTATAACGATATCGGGTATCGCTTCTCTGAGCTTCTTAACGACGGAACGCACGGTCGCGCCGTCGCCGTGGCGATTCATAGCCTTGAGCATTCTGTCACTGACGTGCTGAAGCGGCAGATCGATATATTTAAGAATTCTATCGTTGTCGCGTATCTCTGCGATAAGCTCGTCGGTCACCTTGTCGGGATAGCAGTAAAGCAGACGTATCCACGGTATCTTTGTAGCATCGGTTATCGCGCGAAGAAGCTTTGCAAGGCTGTACTCGCCGTAAAGGTCGAGTCCGTAGCGCGTAATATCCTGTGCGACTATATTGAGCTCGCGCACTCCGAGAGCCTCGAGGTCCTGCGCCTCTTTGACGATATCCTCTATCGTGCGGCTTCTGAATTTTCCGCGTATCGACGGAATAGCGCAGTATGCACAGCGGTTATCACAGCCCTCTGCTATCTTAAGATAAGCGGTATATTCGGGGGTTGTGAGTATTCTGTCGCCGCCCAGACGCACACATTCCTTATCCTCAAACGAAGTATATTTTCTCTTAGAGCCCTTTTTCTTGTTTACCGTAACGGCATCTATAGCCTCAACGATATTATGTATGCTTCCGACTCCGAGCACCGCGTCTACCTCGGGCATCTCTTCAAGTATGCTCTCGCGGTATCTCTCAGCAAGACAGCCCGTGACGATTATCGCCTTTAGCGTTCGGTTTTTTTTGAGCCAAGCGATATCGAGTATATTCTCTATCGATTCTTTTTTTGCGCTTTCTATAAATCCGCAGGTGTTTATTATAACAACGTCTGCCTCGGTCTCATCGGGGGTTATCTCGTGTCCCGCGGTTGCGACCTCGTGAAGCATCACCTCGGTGTCAAGCTGATTTTTAGGACAGCCGAGCGAAACAAAACCTACCTTCACTTTAAATTCCTTTACCTTTCAACATAAATATATTTACTTTTTTACTCAAATATTTCAAGTAATTCAGACGGACGATCTATAATAACGTCGGGAGCGCACTCGATAAGTGTTTCTTTTGAGCGAAATCCCCACGATACCGCGACAGAAAGCATACCTGCGTTCTGTGCCGTACGTATATCCACCTCGCTGTCGCCTATAAACGCGCAATCCTTCGGCTCAAAACCGAGCGTACGCGCTATATAGTGTGGCGCTGTCGGGTCGGGCTTTTTGGGAAGATCGGTCTCTCCCATAGCTATCACTACAGTCTCTTTATCAAAAAGTGCGCCGATAATGTTTTTTACGTAAGCGTCGGGCTTGTTGGAGAGCACCGCAAGCGTATATCCACTCGCGCAAAGCTCAAGCATAGCCTCCTTCATTCCCTCGTAGCAACCGTCGATATGGTCGTGCGTTTCATCGTAACAGGTCTGAAAATATCGGTATATCTCCTCTGCCCTCTCGGAGTTTTGTGCCTCCGACTCGGGCATAGTCTGCATAATAAGTTTTTTTGCGCCGTTTCCGACAGCTGCGCGCACCTCTTCGTAGCTCTTCTCAGGAAATCCGTAGTGCTTCATACACATATTCACGGCTTCCATAATGCTATAAAGCGTGTCTGCAATCGTACCGTCAAGATCGAATATCAATAGCTTTTTTTCTGCAATATTCATACTTTTTCCCTATTTTTCTTATATTCCAAATACTATTATATCATATTTTTTGATCTATGTCAATGGTAATAAAAGGTCTCAAGACTTTTTTTAGTTTACTCTATAATATAAAACTGTCTGCCAAGCGGCAGACAGTTTTATATACATTATTTACTTTTGAGTTGCAAATTTCCCGTTTTGCCATTTCTCATTAAAGGCGTTCCATTTGCTGTTTCCAAACTCGGAAACAATATCTTTGACAGAAATTCCGTCCGTGCTCTTTTTAGCAGGATCTGCAAGATCATAAATTGCTTGCTCCAAATTTATTACCGTGGGATCTCCCGTCTCAAACTGTTTCAAGGCAAAAAGAAAGGTCTCACCTATATTACAGTTTACTTTTTGATATCTATCCCAGATCGGAATACCGTACTCTCTTCCGTAGACCTTACCTTCTTCCATTATTTTCAGCTGACGGTCTACGTCGTATCCTATCATTCCGCCCATAACTCTGACTTTTTGAACCGAAGTGGGATTTCCTTTGTATGTGTCAATAACCTCTACGCTGTAAACGGTATACAAGGCTCTTGAGTGTTCTGCCGTAGTTTCAGAAACAGACAACGCGGTTGAAGAATCCAATGCTTGAAAATCAATGTCAACGATCTTACCTAAAAAGACCAGATCCGCCGCATTGACCACCTCTTCGGCATTCTTATAGGCAGGCCAATCGGCTGACTGAAAATAATAAGGACCTTCTATATCTGTTATTTCTTCAATGGGTTTTATATTTTTAGCATCTGTTTCACCTTTTTCGGAACACGCCGAAAGGCACAAAAGCATCAAAAACGATAAAATCATACATATTGTTTTTTTCATAGATATTACCTCCTTCAATCATAATTGAAGAATTGTATAAAAAAACGCAGTGACACAAGTATACCCCTTTGATATACCATTCACATGCGCTTTGCGACTATCAAATTATTAGCTTTTGGCGGCTCCGTATCCATTTTATTTACTCAAATTACTTAAATACGAGCCACCAGTCGTCTAGCGCTTGGCACACCCCATATGTAAATATCTTGTGTGAAAAGTCCCCATCTCCTATTCTCATTATAACCTTTTTATATAGCCCTGTCAACAATTTCTAACAATAATATTATACAAAAATCAAAAGCTCACTTTATCAAAAATGCACAACAAAATTTATAATTTTTTTTGAAAAATCGTCATTTCACATCTTTATTATATTGACAAAATGTGATATAATATTAAATTGTGAAAGTTTGATTATAAAAGGAGATTACTGTTGTGATTCGTAACGATCTAAGAAACATAGCGATCATCGCGCACGTTGACCACGGAAAGACCACTCTCGTTGACGAGATGCTCAAGCAGGGCGGTATCTACCGCGAAAATCAGGAGACCGTAACTCGCGTTATGGACTCGGGAGACCTCGAGAAAGAGCGCGGAATTACAATTCTTGCAAAAAACACCGCCGTTCACTACAAAGACGTCAAGATCAATATCATCGACACCCCCGGACACGCTGACTTCGGCGGCGAGGTCGAGCGTATTCTCAAGATGGTAAACGGTGTTATCCTTCTCGTTGATGCCGCTGAAGGTCCTATGCCGCAGACGCGTTTCGTGCTCCAGAGAGCACTTGAGCTCAATCACAGAGTAATTATCGTTATAAATAAGATAGACAAGCCCGACGCAAGACTTGGCGAGGTAG
>SVSY01000092.1 GCA_015064065.1 Oscillospiraceae bacterium | reverse complement strand
GAGGATATTCTCGGAGAAGTTGGTCATCATACCGAAGAATGCGGCTACCCACATCCAGAATACCGCACCGGGACCGCCGGTAACGATAGCCGCGGCAACACCCGCGATATTTCCCGTTCCTATAGTAGCGGCAAGCGCGGCACAGAGCGCCTGGAACTGAGAAATGTTCTTTTTGTCGGTGTTTTTAGTTGCATTGCTGTTTTTCTTGAAGATACTTGCAATAGTCTGCTTCCACCAATGACCTATTCTTCCAACCTGAAAGAATTTCGTAGCGATAGTGAGCAAAATGCCCGTGCCTATCAGCAATATAAGTCCGGGCAGACCCCAGACGGCTGAGTTTATCACGCCGTTGACCGACGCGACTGCATCAAGAAACTTATCCATAGTTTCTCCTCCTAAAATAAAATAAGATAAATAAAATTGGCGATCCGCAAAACACGAATCGCCAAAAGTAGAAGCATATAAAATAGGCTTTGTCCTTTTGCCTGAGAGATTTACGTGTTTAACGCTTGCCCCTTCGGCCCTCGCACTGCGAGTGTCTCCAAAGTTCTGTCGGTATCCGGTCGAATTTCTTCCTGATACGTCATACAGATATTCAATTGATGAGGTATTATACCACAAATTTCGACAAAGGTCAATAGCTTTTTTAAAAAAATTAAGATTATTTAAAAATTTATTTTAAAGAAGCTCCGTATCGCACTCAAAAAACTTTGCGGGGTATGCGTAAATTACTTTTTGCTTTTTTTCGTCTACCACCAAGAAGAAATCGTCACCCGAAAGCGATATATTATCGAGACCTATGAGCGACATAGTGTAATTTTCACTCCAAGTGTAGAGGCGGTAGGTGTCGGGAGGTTGTTTTACAAGAGTTATAATCCATTCTCCCGCGGAAAATCTCAATACGTAATTGATATCGTGAGCTGCTGTTTTTCTTCCGTAAGAAGTGCGCGGGGTCTCCACGGTGAAGGAATAAAACTTGCTTTGTATAACGTTGATATTGCTTATGTAGAGTGCTTGCTTTTGCTTTTTGAATTTCAGATACTTGTGTAATAGTTCGGCTATAACTGCCAACGTGAAGATCAAAAAAATAATACCTTCGATAAAACCTCCCACTCCAAAAAACATAGCGGAAATTATCAGCAATACCGCCGCAACTATAATTATACCCTTGGACATCATAGTTGATTTTTTAACCTCGTAATCAAGGTCGTGCTTTATCTTGTCGCGAGTGATGACTTCTTTTTTCATATTGCCCCCGATTCATTCGTGCGTTCATCAAGGAGCATCTTGGTGTTACCGACAGCTTCGATTCCGTACATAACAATATTTTTCATAGCTCCCGCAAGCGAAATTACAGACACTTGCGCTCCGCGCACGTTCTTTATCGTTATGTTGTAGGTCTCATCGGCTGTCGCGTGGCGAGTGCCGTACATTTTTACGTCGCCAACTCGGACAGCGTAGCGACCCTCGTCCATATAAGGACATTCGGGAGCCATATCGTACACACCGTCGATAAGAATATCGTGAAGCTTGATATCTCCTTGGTTAAGAAGACGCACGTTGGTGCAAAAAGCGGCTGTGCGGATGTTGCGTATCTCGACGTTGCAGATATCCGAGGGAAGCTCTTCGACAGAGAATGCCTTTTCAAGTCTTCCGTTAAGTGCGGTCAGCGCTATCGAGTCGTCCTCGGTAAAGCCCGTGATGTTTTCAATTAAGATATCGTGACAGCCCTGTCGCAGATCTATTCCATCGGCATTCTTGACGAGCACTTCGGCGTATCTGTCACGGATAAGTCCGTGATATTCGTTGCCGTTTTCGTCTATGGCCGTATCGTTCGCGCAAAAGTCGATATTGCCGAGATATCCGTTCGAGCAATATACGAAATTGAGTGCCCACCAACGCTGATTTCGGCAGGAGATGTCGGATACCTTAAATCCGTCTACGTTGGTAAAGAGAAGAATATTATTCTTCCATATCGGCGGCAGACCGTTCTGCGAATGGTTCTTTTCCGAAAGTCCGTTGTATTTTCCACCGTCGAGTATAGCTCTTCCTCTGCCCCAAATGCTTATATTTCTGTCCGTGCCCGCTATAGTGCGTCCAAGCTCGGTGTCGTGATTTTGATTTACGAACATATTGGAGTAGCTTCCGTCAGCCATACGCAAATGACAGTCCTCGAGTATAAGTGTAAAGTTTGAGGGGAGGCGTATCGCGCGCTCTATCTCCCAATCTCCGCTTATTTTAGCGGTGCGGGTCTCGTTTTCAATTGCTTTTTTTATTTCGGCGGCGATATACTCGCTTCCGCCTTTTTTAAATATTTCCGACATAATGATCTCCTTTCTGCTATGTGCCGTGACGTTATCAGGGAGCTTCAAAACAATAGAGATTTCCGTAGCTCCAATTGTAGCTGCTTCCTTTGTGTCTGTCAAAGGTAAGCCAGAAATAGCGCGTGCGGCTGCCCATCTTTATCGGTATGAGCGTGCCCCAACCGCGAAATCCGCCGTCGTCGTAGTCAAACCTTGCGTTTGTCATTCCGTCCTTGTGATATATTCTGTAGTCGGCTCTCTTGTTAAAATCGTTTCCGCAAAGGAAGAAGAGCTCGCCTCCTACCTTTACGAAAGAGCCGCCCGTCTCCGCGCCGTCAAGCCCTTTGCCGATAAAGTGATAGTCGCTAAACGGGTGCTCGGACTCAAAAAATACGTATCTGTACTGTCTTGTCGACGGGTCGAGACGGCAGATCGCCATTTTCCATTTGCCGCTGTTTTTATCGTAGAAGAAATCGGGGTCCTCGTCTCCCGAAAAGCCTGCAAAATCAGTTATAGGTGTTCCTTCGGCTGCCTTTGGCATAAGCTCTATGTCAACGACGTTTACACCGAAGCGCAGATCGCCCTCAAAGGTCGCGTGAGCGAGGATATGATCGTGCGAGAAGGAGCAGACCCAAAGATACCACAGCCTTTCGTCTCTGTGATAAAGCACCGATGCCGCAACGTCTCCGCACCATTTGCCGTCGCCCGCGTCGTAGAAGAGCGCGCCGCACAGTTCAAGTTCTGCGGTCGAGGGTATCCAGGAGAAGATGCCCTGAAACATAGTTTCCTGCATTCTTATCGAGGCAGTGAGATAGATCTTGCCCTGCTCGATCATCACCTCACCGTTTTCATAGCGGATAGGACGGATATCGGCAATAGACGTGCCGTTGTCGATGTATCCGAGTACGCTCTCGACAGTAACATTTCCCGATACACAGAGCGCGACTGTGGAATTTGTGAAGCTGGCGTAGTCGTGTGAATTATCAAACGCAGGCTCTTTGATGCTCTCAAAAAACTCCGGCTTGCCGTTGTATTCGAAATAGACATCAAATGCGGTAGGGCGGCAGCTTACTATCATTGTAAGAGAATTTGAGATATAGTCGGGGAGTACGCGCTCGCAGGTATTTGCGCCGCAAGCGTATTGCAGTTTACCGTCAAAGACGCTGACAGTTGCCGCAGCGTCGGGAAGAGCAAAGCAAAAGCCTGCCGAGCCGCCGTCGAGCTGTGCTGAAAGCTCGTAGGTCGCATAAGGAAAGAACTGACCGATAAGTCTTGTGACAGAGCCGCCGCGCACTACGTAGCGATTGTACTCTACAGCCTCGGAGCGGTCGTCGGAAGAAGCGAGGATAGGATAGAGATCACCTCTTTTATCGCAGACGAAATCCTTCCCGAAGGTCATTTCGTTGAGCTTCAATTTCATATTTTTATAGAGAGACATCGAAAACTTTCTTTTGAATTCTGTTTGTAAGAGATCTTTCATAGAGTTTACCGTTTTCTTTCATATATTTATTTCATTTTACCATAAAACGAATGCCGAGTCAATATATCTTAAAAATAAAAATAATCTCTTGACACAGAAGACAAATAGATATATAATTGAGTCATAAAAACATATGAGAGGTTTTGACTATGAAATTAAAGGTAATAAGCTTCAATATAAGATCTATGGACGATAAGGATGGACACTCGATAGCCGAGCGCGGACCGCGCCTTAAGACCGTCGTAGCGCCGTATGATGCCGACGTTATGGGATTTCAGGAATATACACCCTCGTGGGAAGACCATATCGCCGCGCTTTTTGGAGAGGAATACGAGATATTCAACAAGTACCGCACGCAGACGGGCTGGATAGAGTCCGCACCTATCCTTTGGAAAAAGAATAAGTTTGAATGTCTCAAGAAGGGCTATTTCTGGCATTCGGATACGCCTGAAGTCGAGTCGAGAGGCTGGGATACGCTCCCTCACAACCGTATGTGCGAATACGTAGTGCTCAAGGATAAGGAGTCGGGCGAGAGCTTCGTTGCGATGAACACTCACTTCGGCTTCGGCGATGAGTGCCAGACCAAGAGCTCGGCACTTATGGTGAAGTATGCAAAGGAGATATCGACGCTGCCTACTTTTGCTACGGGAGATTTCAATATGACACCGAGCTCGCTCGGATACGCAGAGATGACAAAGTATTTTACCGACGTCAACGCTGTTACGGCGAATAGTACCGTGAGCACTTATCATGGCTACGAGCTTGATAACAACTTTAATGAGCATATAGACTTTTGCTTTGTCGACCCGAGCATCAAGGCGCTCAAGCAAGAGGTGATAGATCAGCTCGTCGACGGAAAATTCCCGTCCGACCACTACGGAATTTATTCTGAGATAGAGCTCTGAAAATAAAAAACTGTCGCGATAGCGACAGTTTTTTATTATACTTTATTTCTGCCCGTAATATGCATTCTTTCCGTGCTTGCGGAAATAGTGCTTGTCGAGCAGATGCTGTTTGACTCTTTTAACGTCGGGGTTCAATTGCTCGCTAAGATACGCCATCTTTGCGACCTCTTCCAAGGTCACTGCATTCTCTACGGCTTTTTCGGGTGTGTTGCCCCAGGTGAAAACGCCGTGATTTTTTACAAGTATCGCGGGAACAGCCTCGACGTCATCAACGCATTCGACTATTACCTTGCCCGTGTTCCACTCATACGCCTCGTCTATCTCTTCATCGGTAAGCTCGCGAGAGCAGGGAACGTCCCCGTAAAATGCGTCCGCGTGCGTCGTTCCGTAAGCGATTATCTCACGTCCGCTTTGTGCGAATGCGGTAGCATAGGTAGAGTGAGTGTGTACTATTCCTCCAAGAGAAGAATACTGCTTGTAAAGATAAAGATGCGTCGGAAGGTCGCTTGACGGCCTGTAATCTCCCTCTACTGTGTTTCCGTCGCAGTCGACTACCACCATATCCTCAGCCTTCATTGCAGAGTAGGGAACACCGCTCGGTTTTATAACGATAAGTCCGGTTTTCCCGTCTCTTGCGGATACGTTGCCCCAGGTCAGCACGACGAGACCGTGTCTGACGAGCGCTATATTTTGTTCAAATACTCTTTGCTTAAGTTCTTCAAGCATATAACACCTCCGAGGTAAGCTTTTTCAACCGTTTTTCAAGCGAACAATATCACAAAAGTAAACATAAGCCCCATAAAAAGCATACAAATTCCGAGCGACCATTGAGTTGTTGCCGTGAATTTTTGAGGGTAAGCATAACGCGGAAACCCCTTTACGTATACCATAGTGACCTTTTTATACAAATGTCCCTTAGTAAAATACCCTAAGCTACTGTATCTGTATTCCTTTCCGTTGACTGTATATTGGTACGTGTAATTTGTCACGATAGGAATTTTTCTGCCGTGTCTTATAGGAACGTTTCTTTCGGTTCGTCTTTTGTGTAGCGTGCCGACCGCCGTATCCCTGAAGCTTGGGAATAGTCCCAAAATTGCGATCAGTAAATTATAGAAGCCTATTAAAAAAGCAATAGCAGTGACGACGATGCAAAAGGTCAATTCATCCATTTTCGGTCACACAGCCTTTCTTCTCTTATATTGACTTATTCAAGGTAGGTCAAATACAATTTATAAAATTGCCGATATCATATACGGTCGAAACCACGGTGTGTGCATCTTTGCCGAGAATATCGTCGTCGGGATGATCGGCATTGATCCCGAGTGTGCGAAGCTTTGCTAAGTATTTTGCCGCATCCTCAACGCGTTTAAAGGATTTTTCGAAAACAGCGGGGTATTTCAGAGTATGCGGAAGGGCATCGGTAGTTACCGCCTTTACGATGCTTTCTTTTATGTCCGAAAAAAGCTCTGTGTTATCGCGGAATATTGCCGTGTTACGTGAGAGCTCTTTTTTTGTATCTACAGTCACGATGCTCGGTACAGCTCGCTTTGCTTGCTTGCAGGCAATATCTCCACCGGCAAAAAAGACGGACGGAATACCTTTTTGCGCGGCGATGTAGGAATCCATATCGATCTCACCGATATATCTGCCGTTCAATTTGTAATATTGAACGCTTACGCTGCTCATCGTGTGTGCTAAAACGCCGCCAAGCGTTCCTTCCATAGAGTGATAGCCAAAGAAACAGATGCAGTCGTATTCGCCGTCGGCAAAATACATACGCGGCATTTTAAGATCAACGCATATTAGCGTAATTCTGTGATCTAATGCGGCGGGATCGATGTTATTTCCGCCGCCGTGATTATCCCATAACCCGATCTTTTCGACACCGGCATTGAAAAGTGCGTCTGCCGCCGCGTTTATCTCTGCAGCGGCTTGTTCTCTTGCGATCTGCCATTGTTCAGTATCGCGCAAGAGACCTTTATATGCCTCGCCTATTACGTTGTTGACTCCTTCAAGATCTACCGCAAATAATACACGCTTATACATAATGATCTCCTTTCGGCACTTTCTGATTTCATTATAGCATACTTTGGGGAGAAATGCAATGCTATCGCGCCACATTCCCGGAATTTCGCGCTATGCGCGAAGATTCGCACGCTCTCCGCCTGACAAGCGAGCTTGTCGATCTCCGAGCGGCGAATGCGAACCGAATTCCGCTACGCTTCGCTTGCGGAGCCGGGTTGCGCTTTGTGCGTAGCACATCCAACAAGAAAGCCCAGTCCTTTTGGACTGGGCTTTCTTGTTGAGTCGTGTTGACAGAAAAGATGTCATCAGTTTGATGTTTTGATACTCCAAATATATGTACCATCATTTTTAATCTCACCGTACTGTATGATAAGTATTTGATTGCTTTCAAAGGCATCCACAACTTCTTCAGAAAAAGTATTGGCAGGGGAAATGATCTGCCCTTCTATTTCTATAACAACGTTATATCCTGAAAAACTTCCCCTATAATATTCTTCCTCCACCGAAACAACAGTAACATCTCCCTCTAAAACAGAGGCGTTCCCTTTTTCCATATGATAATCCCAAGATGTGTATTTTATAAATTGGGTGGCAAATACAATCGAAAACACAAGAGGAATGATCACAAATGGTATAAAGACAAGAATACGTTTAAAGAAATATTTCAACCCGTTCTTTAACTCGTTCTTCATTTGTCGAGCTATAAATTTGACAACAAGCGCAGTAACCACAAGCATGATGGCGGCAAGTGCAAAAATAATATTCATGAAAGAACCGAATTCAAATTTATATATTTCCATAAATATACACACCGCCTTTCTGATTTTATTATAGCATACTTTGGGGAGAAATGCAATGCTATCGCGACACATTCCCGAAATTTCGCGCTATGCGCGAAGATTCGCACGCTCTTCGCCTGACAAGCGAGCTTGTCGATCTCCGAGCGGCGAATGCGAACCGGATTCCGCTACGCTTCGCTTGCGGAGCCGGGTTGACAAAAAAATGCCTACTTTAAGCACTCCAAAAACGAGATATCATAAGTACTGTCTTCGAAATTATCGTATATGGAGAAGTTTTCATCAAGAAAATGCATTTCAGTCGGAGTGACATTGTAAGCAGAATTTTTTTCGATATATTCAAGCTCGCTCATCGTGTAG
>SVSY01000091.1 GCA_015064065.1 Oscillospiraceae bacterium | reverse complement strand
GGAAGGTAAAGCCCTTAAAGCCGCCCGTGTGGGTCGAAAGAACTGCCGACGGGAGCACGCAGGTCTCAACTCCGCAAGCAGAGATTATCGGCAGTGCGACCGTGAGCGAGCACTGACCTACGCAGGAGATATCCTGTATCGTGAGAACTTTTTTATAAGACATTTAAAAACACCTCTTTACAAATTAAGTTTTTTATATTATAATCTATATGTGGACATATGTAAATAATCAAATTCGGAGAATTTTATAATACCAGATGAAAGACCAGAAAAAATATTATTCACTGTATCTCGATATCAAAAACAAAATACTTTCGGGTGAATTTCGGGCAGGAGAAAAGCTCCCCTCAAAGCGTGTAACGGCAGATAAGCGCGGAGTAAGCCTCGTCACAGTCGAGCGCGCGTACGCTATGCTTGAGGACGAGGGGTATCTTTATTCGCGCGAGCGGAGCGGATACTTCGTTTCGCACATCGATACGCCGACGGCGAGCAGATCCGACCGTCGACAGCTCCCTATAGCGCACATTGAGGAAGAACGCGAGCTACCTCCCGAGAGCGACCTTGAATATTCGCTTTGGTTCAAGACTATAAGAAAGGTCATATCCGAGCGCAACGAGGAGCTTTTCGTGCGCTCGCCATCAAAGGGCTGTGCCTCTCTTCGCAACGCGATCGCCGATTATCTCTACCGCTACCGCGGAATGATAGCCGATCCGCACAGAATAGTTATCGGCTCGGGCTCTGAGCAGTTATACGAGATCGCGATGAAGCTGCTCGGCAGAGACAAGATATACGGAATAGAAGACCCCTCGTATTCGCAGATAAGGGCGGTATATCTCGGTTCGGGCGCGGGCATATGTCCGCTGACCTTCGGGAGCGACGGAATAGAGAGCTCTGCTCTCAACAAAAACCGATTTGACGTGCTTCACGTCACACCCTTTCACAGCTATCCCACAGGCGTTACCACCTCGATATCCAAGCGTTACGAGTATCTGCGATGGGCGCAAGAAAACAACAGCTACATCATTGAGGACGACTTTGACAGCGAATTTTTTATCCCCGGGCATCCTATCGAGACACTTTATTCGCTTGACACACGCCACTCGGTCATATATATAAACACCTTTTCGAAAAGCATTTCCCCCTCTATGCGTATGGGATATATGATACTTCCCGAGTCGCTCGTCGGCTCTTAAGAAGAAAAGCTCGGTATGTTTTCCTGCTCCGTGCCCGTGCTCGATCAGTACGTGCTTGCCGAGTTTATCTCAAGCGGAAGCTTTGAGCGGCATCTCAATCGCGTGAGGCGAAAAATGAACGAAAAACACAACAATTCTTGACATCGTCAAAATTATGTGTTATACTAAGCTTACAATATTATTTACTTCTAAGGAGAGTACCACTATGAAAAAGTTAAAGAACGTCATTTCTCTTTTATTATTGACGGCTATGCTGTTCAACGCGTTCGCACTTTGCACAAGTGCCGTTTCCGTTACGGGCGAAGGCACAAAATTCAAAAGCGGCTTTGACAACCTCTACGTCTCGCAAAAGAAGGCTGAAGCTCTTCCGATGACCTACGAGGCTACAGTTTATATCCCCACGTCTGAATCCGATCAGTTCTGGGGCGATATTTTTGCGTTCTATTCTACCGAAACGAATATAAATTACGTAATATGGGATGTCCAAGTAACTACTAACGCAGACCTCCGCTTCTTCTGCGGAAAGCGCGATGCCAACGGTGCTATCGAGGCAGAGGTAATGCTCAGATTTTCTGATGCTCTCAAAAATTACAAGGGTAAGACCGTACATCTTGCAGTCACTCTCGACGCTTCTTTGAACATGGTCAAGCTCTACATAGACGGTACGGAGTGGACGGGAACGCAGACATACTCGAAATCAGGCTCTGGCGTTGCATCTGCGGCAGGTCTTATCGACCTTTACAAGAGCTTTGACCTCTCAAAGCTTCCCAACGGCACTATAGGCGGAGATATGCGTAAGAAGGATCTCTCTTCTCCATACGCTATCCACCATATAGATAACAACCGCTTCTTCCGCGGAAAAATATACAACGTCTCGCTCTTTTCCGATGTTCGCTCCGCAAGTGAGGTAGCTTCCGACGTTTCCGCGCTTCCCGACAAGGCAGACGGTATCCTGATGTGTTACGACACCTCCTCTGCTGTACAGGGCAAGACGATAACCGATATAAGCGGCAACGGCTATAACCTGCAAAAAGGAACCTACAAGATCGATGGAATGAGCTTTTCTCCCGGTTTTGACTCGATATATTCTGCCGATAAAAAGTTCACGGCTATGCCGAAGACCTTTGAAGCGAAGATACTCGTTCCCACGTCCTACGGTGATCAGTATTGGGGAAATATTTTCGGTTGGTATAACGACACGCCCAACTCCCATTACGCTTTTTGGGACATACACGCACCCTCGAGCACAAATGTACGATTTCTCTGCGGTATCCGCAACGAATCTAACGGCATCGTAAGCGAGATAATCGTTAACTTTATCGGCGCGTTGAACGACTACAGAGGAAAGACCGTAGACATCGCTATCACATTTGACGATGCAAATAAGACGGTAAAGCTCTACATTGACGGCAAGGAATTTACAGGAACCGTGACCTATACCAAAACAGGAAATGCAACTGCGTCTGCCGAGGGTCTTGTTACACTTTACAACAGTCTAGAGCCTGCGAAGCTCCCTCCCTTCGTGCTCGGAGGAGATTTCAGACCCAGCCTTCCCGACTCGCAGTACGCGGTCCATCACACTGATAACTGGCGTTATTTCAGAGGCAACATACTTCAGATGAGTGCATTTGCAGACGTCCGCACCGCTGCGGAGATAGCAAGTGACATCCAGGCTATGCCCGAGGGAGACGACAAGCTCGTTCTCTGGTATGATACCGCAAAAGCAGCAAACGCATCCGTTATCCCCGACAAGAGCGGAAACGGATACGATCTCAAGGGCGATCCCGAGTGGGCTGACACAAAGATCCCCGTAACCGATTTTGCTTACTCCTTCGCAGTCGTTGGTGATACTCAGGTCATCACTCGTGACGAGGCTGTTACAACTGCAAACACCTACAGCCCCGAATACGCAGGAAACCTCTCCAAGATCTACGATTGGATAATGGCAAATAAGGACTCAAAGAACATTCAGTTCTCCTTCCATATGGGCGACGTCACCGACTGGAGCAACGCTGCAGAGTGGGAACTCGCGATGAAGCATATTCATAAGATGGACGGCGAGATACCCTACAACATAGTCAGAGGAAACCACGACGGTGGTGATGCGTTCGTAAAGAATTACACAATGGATACATTCAAGGCAAATATCGTCGACGGCGAGGAATACGGAACGTTTGACGGCAACACGCTCAACACCTACCAGACCATAACGGTAGG
Organism: Oscillospiraceae bacterium; assembly: GCA_015064065.1. Lineage (GTDB taxonomy): Bacteria > Bacillota > Clostridia > Oscillospirales > CAG-272 > HGM12713. The sequence goes on along the minus strand of SVSY01000091.1, from coordinate 4,717 downwards.
AAACGTGAAATACCTTATGCTCTCTCTCGACCTCGGTCCTTGCAAGGCAGTCATCGATTGGGCAAACGAGGTAGTCAGAACTCACCCCTTCCATAACGTTATAATCTCCACGCACTCTTATCTGCATCACACGGGCGTTTATATGGACGATCCGCTCGATTGCTCTGCAACTCAGTATAATCCCGGCGGAAAATACAACGGCGGACAGCACGAGGACGGCAACGTTTACTATTGGGATTACCGCCTGCAGAAATACAAGGAAGGCGGAGACGACTATCTCTATCAGGATGCATCTTATATGTGGGACAATCTCGTAAAAAAGCACAAAAACATCTGTATGGTTCTTTGCGGACACGAGATAAGCGACCAGATACTCAACGTTGAGGCTGTGGGCGATCACGGAAACAAGATAGCGCAGATACTCATAAACCCCCAGGGTGTTGACCGCAGACTCCAAACGGCAGATCAGGGACACGCGGGTCTCGTTGCGATGCTCTACTTTTCCGAGGACGGAAAGACCGTGACCACCGAATACTACTCCACCATACGTGATCAGTATTACAAGGAGGGTCTCAACAACCAGACCTTCACTCTTGACGTTATCACAGCTCCCCAAAACGCAAACGAGCTCCACGAGGAGATCGCTAAGGCAGAGGGACTTTCAGAGAAGGATTACAGCGTAGAAGATTGGGCAGACATACAGGCGGCAATATCCGATGCCAAGACAAAGCTTGATCTTACCGACCTCGAAGAGATAAAGGCGGCTATCGCAGCTCTCAAGGCTGTCGTTGAAGGAAAGACAAAGATTGATCGCGATGCGCTTACAGCGCTCATATCCAAAGCAAGCGAATACAAAAAGGAAAAGTACACCGAAACCTCCTGGTCTGTGCTTGAGCAAAAACTCACAGCGGCAAATAACGTACTTGAAAGCTCGCGCGTTCAGGCTGATATCGATACCGCTTTCTCCGAACTCGATGCGGCTATAAAGGCGCTTGAGGAGAAAAAGACCGAGAACACCACGAATAAGCCCGACGAAACAGAAAAGCCTACAGATAAGCCTACCGAAAAGCCCACCGAAAAGCCCACCGACGCAAAGCAGACCGAGTCGACCGACAAAAAGGACGGCAAGGGCTGTGGATCGTCTATTGGCGCTTGCAGCGTAGCACTCGTAACGGTATTGGCACTTGGCGCTTGTGCTTCACTCAAAAAGAAGCGCAACGATTGATTTGATATTATATTCGCAGAAATGCACGAGCCAAGGCTCGTGCATTTCTTGTTATATTAGGTATAGGTGCAATAAAAAAAGCAAAAAAACATTAAAACCATATTTACTTGCCACAGAATATTTGATATAATGTACTTGTATAATCAAGTACTTTTATGAGGTGAAACTATGACTAACAGAGAAAGAGCGATGAATATTCTTCATTTCAAGCCCGTCGACAGACTTCCTGCCGTTCATTTCGGATATTGGCGGGAGCTCCTTTACGAATGGGCAGACCAAGGAAAGATATCGCGCGAGCTTGCACAGAATTGGCGTGACGCAAACGAAGCTGACAGAGAGCTTGACAGAATGATCGGTTGGGATTTCGATTGGTCGACCAACAGAAGCGCAAACGGCGGCTTGTTCCCTGCGTTTGAACCCAAGGTCATAGAAACTCTTCCCGACGGAACTCAGCGTACTCAAAACGGCTTTGGAGTTATAGAAAAGGTAAAGCCGGGTGTGACTTCTATTCCCTCCGAGGACGATTATACGCTCAAGGACAGAGCCGCCTTTGAAGAGCTCTATCTGCCGAAGATGCAGTTTTCTATGGACAGAATAAACCTTGAATATTTCAAGCATTTCAACGAGACGAGACCCTACGACGTTCCCGTCGGTCTTCAGGTCGGAAGCGTGCTCGGAGACATACGCAATATGACCACGGTCATAGGAATGAGCTATCTTATGTACGACGAGGACGAGGACCTCTTGGCTGATATAATTGATGCTTATGCCGAGCTTCAGTACAAATGTACGGAGGAGGTGCTCAAGACCGGTGCTAAGTTCGATTACGCGCATTTCTGGGAGGACATTTGCTTTAAGAGCGGCCCGTTGCTCTCGCCCGAGATCTTCGACGAGCTTTGCGCGAAGCATTATAAAAAGAGATGCGATCTTCTCCACAGCTACGGTATCGACATAATATCGCTCGACTGCGACGGAGTTATAGAAAAGCTGATACCCACGTGGCTCGACAACGGCGTAAATACTATGTTCCCGATCGAGATAGGAGTATGGGGGGATCAATTCGGACCCGCAAGAGAAAAATACGGCAACAAGCTTCTCGGTGTCGGCGGAATGGACAAGACCGCTCTCAGACGCGACAAAGCGGCTGTTGATGCTGAGATAGAAAGAATTAAGCGTCTTGCCTCGCTTGGCGGCTTTATTCCCTGCCCCGACCACCGCTTGATGCCCGGAACAAAGTTCGAGCTCGTGCAATACTACGCAGAAGAGATCAAAAAGATAAAGATATAATAAATTCAGAATTAAGGAGGAGTTATGCCTCGCACCGACAAGTCCTTGACGATACACAGCGATACGGCTACGTACAGCGACGTTTATACTCCCGAGCTTTCCTTCGCGCGACTCTACACCAACGATACGATAGAGATATCGGTGATCTGCGAGGGCACGGGCGTACATCAGATATCCAATCGAATAATACCCTGCAAGGAGGGAGACGCGTTTGTGGTACAGGCAAACGTACACCACGGATACTTTTGCTCGGAACGCGGCGAGAGTCTTACCGTCAGACGATTGACCTTTTCGCTTGACGATTGGTTCAGCGGAGAGGCTGTATCTCCCGACAGCACGCGCTTCTGCTTCGGGGTTTTCAACGAAGAAGCAGCAAGCTCGTACGCTATGCTCAACTCGCAGACAAAAAAAGAGATACACGCTCTTTGTGATGCTATCGAGCGCGAGGTCGATGAAAAAAAGAGCGAATGGCAGGAATGCACGAAGGCACACCTTACCCTACTGCTCGTTTCGCTCGCGAGATACGTCAACCGTGCGATCAAAAACGTTCCCGTATTTCCTCCTAAGGATTGGGAAACTATGTCGGGGGTGCTGAGGATAATCTCCGAGCGCTTTGGCGACAGCACGCTCACGCTTGAGGATCTGTCAGCCGCTCTTTTCGTCAGCAGATCGCACCTGAGCAGACTTTTTGGTAAGCTTACGGGATATTCCTTTTCGGAATATCTCAAAAACGTGCGTCTCGGCAGTGCCTGCGAGCTTTTGCGCGAAACAGAACTGAGAGTCGAAGAGATAGTAGAGCGATGCGGTCTTCGCGACCTGCCGTCCTTTTACAAAAACTTTCACGCATACGCGAATATGACCCCAAGCCAATACAGAAATAAATACAATTCACATACAAAACAAAAAAATGAAAAAGGAGAAAAGATCATGATCATCTTAAGCGAAATTTCCGAAAACCTTCAGAAAGGCAAAGCAAAAATAGTAAAGGAAATGGTAGAAGCGGCGATCGCTGAAGGCTGCGAGCCCGAGGCCATACTCAATGAGGGACTCCTCTCGGGTATGAACGTTATCGGCGAGAAATTCAAAAACGGCGAGGTCTACGTTCCCGAGGTACTCGTTGCGGCAAGAGCTATGAATATGGGTGTAGGAGTTCTTAAGCCCCACCTCGTTGCAAGCGGCGTAAAGGCTACGGGTAAGGTCTGCATCGGAACGGTTCAGGGCGACCTTCACGACATCGGAAAGAACCTTGTTAAGCTTATGATGGAGGGCAAGGGACTTGAGGTGGTTGACCTCGGCACAGACGTTGCCCCCGAGACCTTCGTAGAGACTGCGATCAATGAAGGCTGTCAGGTCATCTGTTGCTCTGCTCTTCTTACCACAACTATGGACGTTATGGCAAGCGTAGTAAAGGCTGCTGAGGCTGCGGGAATACGCGACAAGGTCAAGATAATGATAGGAGGAGCTCCTATAAGTCAAGACTTCTGCGATAAGATAGGAGCAGATTGCTACACCGTCGACGCGGCAAGCGCAGCTGATGCGGCTGTCGAGTTTTGCAAGTGATCGATGATCAATGACGGGACTCAAAAATGATAGAACTTACAAACCGTGAAAGAATGCTCCGTACCTATCGCCGTCAGGAGATAGACAGGATAATGATGGTGGACTCTGCTTGGGCAGGCACTAAAAACAGATGGTACAAGGAAGGTATGCCGGCAAGCTCTACTTGGGAAAGCTATTTTGGTTTTGACAAGGTGATAAAAATTCGCCCTGACAATTCTCCATTGTTTCCCTATAAGATCATTGAAGAGACGGAAAGATACCGCATAGCAACTACGTCTTGGGGAAAGACCGAAAAACAGTTCAAGGAATTGGATTCTACTCCAGAAACACTCGGTCTATACTACGACTGTCCTGAACGCTGGGAGGAGGCAAAATCAAAAATGCTCGCCTACCACGACAGCAGAATTCCGTGGAGCTATTTGAAGGAAAATTACCCGAAATGGAAAGCTGAAGGCAGATTTTTACAGCTCGTCCTTTGGTTTGGATTCGATGTAACACATTCACACATGGCAGGAACCGAAAACGTTCTTATAGGCATGTATGAAGATCCCGAATGGGTATGCGATATGTTCGACACCTACCTCAATACCTCTCTCGATCTGTGTCAAAAAATACTTGATGCCGGCTATGAGTTTGACGGGATAT
>SVSY01000090.1 GCA_015064065.1 Oscillospiraceae bacterium | reverse complement strand
GCTTTTTATCGAACTTTTTTTCTTGATATTTAACAAAAAGAAATATCAAGAATGCAAAAAGAAATCCACACAAAAATCCTGTGATTACTCCAAGCAACAAACTAAGATGCATAAGACCGAATAAAATTCCCATTGGAACCCCGAACATTACTCCAGTAAGCGCATATTCCTTTATTCCGTTTTTGTATGTCATATTTTTCTCCTCAAAAGATTGTTTTTTTGTTACACCTATTGTACCACAAATCCGTGAATGTTTCAAGTGCTTTCGCACCAAATCACGCGTGATGGCGTGGAAATCAATTTTAATGATGTATCGCCTTACGGCGATATGATGCATTTGCTTCGCAAATATGATGTTGCTCCACTTCGTTTCGCAATGATGCGATGTTTGCCCCAAAATGTGGCGAAGCCACACATCATCAGGCGAAGCCGTCATCATTGGCGAAGCCAACATCATTTGCCGAAGGCAAACATCATTGAAAAAAGACGATTGCTTTCGCAATCGTCTTTTTTCTTGGCAGAAGGACTCGGTCTCGTCGCGACACCGCAAAGCCGAGGGATATTTCGGCTTTGCTACGCTCCTCGGTCAGCGCGGCTCTGACAGTCCCCCGGACTGTCATTCACCACCGCGCTCCTTCGAGTCCTTCTATATTTTATCCCTGCCAAACAAATAAGGGTACGCATTCGCGTACCCTTATTTGTTTGGCAGGGGCAGAAGGACTCGAACCCACGACACCCAGTTTTGGAGACTGGTGTTCTACCGACTGAACTATACCCCTATATTTGTACCCGATTATTATACCACATACTTTTTCTTTTTTCAAGACCTTTTTGAAAAAAAGTTAATATATTTTTTCTTTGCCTTTATACACCCTTAATACCGGAATTTTGTTGTTGACTTTTCTTTCTTTAAGTGATATAATTAATATGAATTACTATGTAAAATAGGATAGCTGTGCCGACTTGACGCTCGGCGGCTATCTTTGTCGCGTCTGTAAAAATATTCGCTAATGTTCTGAAAGAATAAAAGAAAGTGAGCTTCCGTTATGGCAGAAAATAAAAGAATGATACCTTTCAGTCCTCCCGATATAAGCGAGCGTGAGATCTCAGAGGTCGCCGACGCTCTTCGCTCTGGTTGGATAACCACAGGTCCGAGAACCAAAAAGCTTGAAAATGATATTGCCGAATGGGTCGGCAGTAAGAGATGTGTATGTCTTAATTCCCAGACCGCTTGCGCTGAGATGGCTCTTCGCGTCATGGGTATCGGCGCGGGTGATGAGGTCATAACCTCGGCGTACACCTACACTGCGTCCGCGTCGGTCATAGTTCACGTTGGCGCGACTATCGTAATGATAGATACGCAGCCCGACAGCTTCGAGATGGATTACGATGCTCTTGAAGCGGCGATTACCGAAAAGACAAAAGCAATAATACCGGTCGACCTTGCGGGTATCCCTTGCGACTATGACAGACTTTTCAAGATAGTCGAGCGTAAAAAGCATCTTTTCAAGCCATCAAACGAGATTCAGGCGGCGCTTGGTAGAGTTGCTATCATGGCAGACACGGCTCACGCGTTCGGTGCTACTCTCAACGGAAGAATGATCGGCTCTGTAGCCGACTTTTCGAGCTTCAGTTTCCACGCCGTAAAGAACTTCACCACGGCAGAGGGCGGCGCGCTGACCTGGAAAACGATAGAAGGAATTGACGACGACGAAATATACCGCAAGCTTCAGCTTCTCAGCCTTCACGGGCAGTCAAAGGATGCACTTGCAAAGACGAAGCTCGGCGCGTGGGAATACGATATAATCGGCACTTACTACAAGTGCAATATGACCGACGTTGCGGCGGCTATCGGACTTGTGCAGTTTGAACGTTACCCGGAAATGCTTCGTCGAAGACGTGAGATAATAGAGAGATACGATGCATCTCTCCGTCCTCTCGGAGTGGAGACGCTCGATCACTACACCGACTCCTACGAGTCCTCGGGACACCTTTATATCACGCGTATCCCGAATATAACTCTCGAACAGAGAAACGATATAATAATGAAGATGGCGGAGCGCGGCGTTGCCTGTAACGTTCACTACAAGCCGCTGTCTATGCACACGGCGTACAAGGCGCTCGGTTTTGACGTCAAGAATCACCCCAACGCATATGCGCATTTTGCAAACGAGATAACTCTGCCGCTTCACACCTGCCTTAGCGACGGCGACGTAGACTACGTGATCGAGCAGTATACCGAAGTTCTTAAGGAGTATATATAAATGAAGATCATCAAGTGGGAAGAGCTTCCCGACCAAATGCGGACCGAAGAGGTAAGAAAATACTACGATCTTCTCAAAAAGAGAAGCGCTGCTCTGTTTTTCAAGAGAGCATTCGACCTCGTTGTCTCGCTCTTTGCGTTGGTGCTGCTCTCTCCCGTCTTTCTTGTGCTTGCAATAGCCATAAAGATAGATTCCCGCGGACCTGTATTTTATAGACAGGAGCGTGTTACGCAATACGGAAAGAAATTTCGCATACACAAGTTTCGCACGATGGTGCAGAACGCAGACAAGGGTTCGCAAGTCACGGTCAACAACGACAGCCGAGTCACCCGCGTGGGCAAGTTGATAAGAGATTGCAGACTCGACGAGATAGCACAGCTTCTCGACGTTATCAGCGGAAAGCTGACGCTCGTCGGAGTTCGCCCCGAAGCGACTAAGTTCGTTGAAGCCTACACTCCGGAGATGATGGCGACTCTGCTTTTGCCCGCGGGAGTCACAAGCCTTGCGAGCATCTATTACAAGGACGAGGCAAAGCTTCTCGACGGTGTTGAGGACACTGACAGGGTCTACATAGAAAAGATACTCCCCGCAAAGATGTACTACAACCTCAAGGGAATTGAGGAGTTCGGCTTCTGGAAGGACATAAAGATAATGTTTATGACTGTATTCGCCGTTCTTGGAAAAGAGTACAAGGGTGATTACGAGCAGGCGGTCCTGCATAATAATAATAACGGGGAAGAAAGCGACGAGTGAGGAATTTACGATGAATGAAAAATTGGTATCTATAATAACCCCTACTTACAACTGCGGTAAATTTATAGCGCGTACTATAGACTCGGTGCAGGCGCAGACCTACACGAATTGGGAAATGATAATCGTCGACGATCGCTCACAGGACGACACAAAGCAGATAGTCGAGGAATATATGAAGAATGACCCGCGTATCCGCTATCATCTGCTTGAGGTAAACTCAGGAGCGGCGGTCGCGAGGACCGAGGCAATGAAGCTTGCTACGGGCGCGTATATGGCATTTCTTGATAGTGACGATATCTGGACTCCCGATAAACTCGAACGTCAGATAGGCTGGATGGAGGAGAACGGCTACGCCTTTTCCTGCACCGCATATGAGCAGATAGACGAAGAGGATAACCCGCTTGGCAGAATTATAAAGACTGTCAAGAAGACCGACTATAACCGACTTCTGCTCGACTGTCCCGTTGGAAACTCCTCGGTAATGTACAATGTTGAGAAGATGGGCAAGTTTGAAGTTCCCAACATACGCAAGAGAAACGACGATGCGCTCTGGTTGCAGATGCTAAAGAAAGAAAAATACATCTGGGGAATGCCCGACGTGCTTATGATGTACCGAATCCGAAGGAATTCGATATCCAGCAATAAATTGAAGGTCATCAAGTACCATTGGATACTCTATCGTGAGATAGAGCATCTCAACGTGTTCCGCTCTGCGTTCCACGTTTTCTGGTGGTGTGTGATAAAGGTGCTTAGAATAAAATGATAGCAAAAGTATGCGTGCTCGGACATTTCGGAGAGGGCGAGGTCCTTCTCAACGGGCAGACGGTAAAGACTAAGATAGTGACCGAGGAGCTGATAGCACAGCTTGGTGAGGAACAGGTCGTAAAGATAGACACGCACGGCGGCGCGAAGGTGCTTCTCAAAGCTCCCTTTGCTGTGCTCGGTGCGCTGAAGAAGAGTGCGAACGTGCTCATATTTCCCGCGCACAACGGTTTGCGCGTGTACGCGCCGCTGTTGGCTATGCTTCGCCCATTCTTTAAGGGCAGAAAGCTGCACTATTCGGTTATCGGCGGCTGGCTTCCTACGTTTTTGGAGAAGCGTAGATTTCTCAAAAAGTGCTTGATGAAATTCGACGGAATATATGCCGAGACCAATACTATGAAAAATGCGCTCGACGCTATGGGATTTAAGAACGTCGGCGTTGTACCGAATTGCAAAAAGCTCGGAATACTTTCGAGCGGCGAGCTTGTTTATCCCGAGGACACGCCCTACAGGCTCTGCACCTTTTCACGTGTAATGAAGGAAAAGGGCATCGGGACTGCGATGGACGCTATCACCCGCGTAAACGAAAGGCTTGGCTACGTTGCGTACTCGCTCGATATCTACGGGCAGGTCGACGCAGGACAGACCGAGTGGTTTGAAGAGCTCAAGGGCAGATCTCCCGAATACGTGCGCTATTGCGGCTGTGTTGACGCAAACGAGAGCGTGGCGGTGCTCAAGGACTATTTCGCGCTGCTTTTTCCCACGCATTTTTACACCGAGGGTATCCCCGGTACGGTGATAGACGCCTACGCGGCGGGTATTCCCGTGATATCGGCTAAGTGGGAGAGCTACTCCGACGTTATAGACGAGGGCGTTACGGGAATGGGCTATACCTTTGACGCCGTCGACGAGCTTGAAGAGATACTCGTGCGCGCAGCAGAGGACAAGGAGCTTTTGCTCTCGCTCAAGGAAAACTGTATAAAGAGGGCGGAGGATTTTCTTCCCTCGGCGGCAATAAAGGCTATGCTCGAAAATTTTGGGCAGATATGAGCGAACGTAGAATAAAAGGAAAGAATATATGAAAAGATTACTTTGCATACTCAGCGGAATGAACGCGGGCGGAGCTGAAGGCTTTTTGATGAAGGTCTACCGCGAGCTCGATAAAAGCAAATATCAGATGGACTTCTGCATCAACGTAAAGGAAAAGTGCTTTTTTGAGGATGAGATATTGGCGATGGGCGGTAAGATGTACAGGATACCGTCGAAGTCCGAGGATCTCGCACAGTTCAAAAAACAGCTTACCAAGGTAATAAAGGAAAATGGCTACGACAACGTGCTCCGCATAACCTCGAGCGCGATGGGCTTTATGGATCTCAAGGTCGCAAAGAAGGCGGGCGCAAGAGTTTGCTGTGCGCGTTCAAGTAACGCGAGCGACGGTGACGGACTTAAAGCAAAGGTAGCCCACCGACTTGGCAGAGTGCTTTATAATAAATACGTTGACGTGAAGGTCGCGCCGAGCGATCTTGCCGCGAGATACACCTTCGGGGACGCCGTCTACGAAAAGGGCGGAGTGAATTTGATCCACAACGGCGTGGATCTTGACCTGTTTAAGTTCTACCCCGAAAAAAGAGAAGAGATAAGAAAAGAGTTTTCGATAGAGGACGGCGTAACGCTTGTCGGCCACGTCGGAAGATTTGACGAGCAGAAGAACCACGCATTCTTGCTCGAGATATTCAAGGAGCTTCACGGCAGGGACGCAAACACAAAGCTTCTGCTCGTCGGCAAGGGAGCTCTTCAGGAAAAGATGCAAGAGAGGGCGGCAGAGCTCGGTATCGGCGACTCGGTGATATTCGCGGGAGTTCGCTCCGACGTGCCTCATCTGCTCTCGGCGATGGACGTTTTCGCGTTCCCGTCCTTCTATGAGGGAATGCCGAACACGGTGATCGAGGCTCAGGCGACGGGACTGCCCTGCGTTATTGCGGATACGATAACGAGAGAGGCTGATATAACCGGACTTGTTGAGTACCTGCCGCTCGGAAATGCTGCTGAGTGGGCAGAGCGGGTCGCGGCGGCGGTCCGCAGCGAGAGAGCGGATACTCACCCGAGCTTTATTTCGAACAAATACGACATCGGAAGTGTCGTTGAGGAATTCGTAAAGAATATGTACAGATAAAACCTTGGAGATAAAAGGGAAGGAGGAGCAAATATGGCAGTATATCTCGGATATTTACTGTTGGCGGGTCTGCAGATATTTCTGTTTTACCGAAAAGACGAATTTGGCGAACGCTATTTCGATTCAAAAAAATATCTGACGCTCTGCTGTATAGAGCTCATTCTTCTGGCAGGTGTCCGCGGACATAACGTTGGAGCGGATACAGCCGTTTATCTGAGGGCGATAGACTATTACAGCACGGTCGGATTTCCCGAGATCATAACCGCGCCGCTCGTATACCCCTTTGATTTCGAGATAGGATACTTTGCGCTGACTAAGCTCTGCGCGTTCCTGCATCTCGGAAAAACGGGATTTTTGTTCGTTATCGCGCTTATAACCTACGTTCCCGTCTTTATAACGATATATAAGCGCTCCAAAATGCCGTATATCAGCATTCTTTGCTATTTCGCATTCGGAATGTTCAGCTACAGTCTTGGCGTTTTCAGACAGATGATAGCGATATCGATACTCTTTTGCGGCTGGCACTACGTTACCGAGCGGAAGCTTTTGAAATACGCACTGACCGTCTTTATCGCGATGCTCTTCCATACGACCGCGCTGATCGCCGTTCTTTTGTACGTGCTGTACGGCATAAAATGGAAGCGCGTGATCCTCTCTGTCGTCGGCGTGGAGCTTTTGCTCCTTATGCTCGGCAGACCGATAGTAATGATGGCTGTGAAGCTTCTGCCGAAGTACGCGGGATATATAGACGGAGAATACGATCTGCAGGGCGGTTCGTATCTGATGCTCATTCTGCTCAATCTCATTCTGTTTGCCTGCGTTATCGTTGGAGAGATCAAAAAGGAACACGACGACCTGCTGATATGCGCTCTGATGATCGCGTGCTGCTTGCAGGCAGTAGGATACTCAATGGCGATATTCGGAAGGATAGTGCCTTACTTTTCAATATATATTATGTTTGCCATTCCGAACACCGTCGATAAGCTTGGTAAAAAGCTCAAAACGGTTGCCGCGTTTTTGGCTGTCGGCGTGCTGTTTTTCCTTGCATACAGAGAATTCAGCGGAAATGCCTACGTGACACCGTATTATACTTTTTTTGGAAACCTTTCCATATAATGCATATGAAAAGTTTTGGAGACGATAAAAGGGTAGGCATAACATAAATTTTGGATTTATTTAAAAATTTTTTCAAAAAGCATTGACAATTCAAAAATTGTAGTGTATAATATCCTCATATAAAGTGCGCGTACTGCCACAGCTGTCTCTATTTGTAGGTAAAACTCGAAAAAAGGCGGCTTGGGACGGTGCGAACCTTATATAACGACCGTGGGCACGGTCAAAACAAATGTACTATTTAATGAAAGGATACAAAATCATGAAAAGAAACATTTTGTCCGTTTTGCTCGCATGCTTGATGATCGTTTCTCTCTGTCTCATGGTAGGTTGTAAGACCGACGACCTTGAAGCGCAGATCGTAGAAAACGATGCTAAACAGGAAGGCGCAATGAGCGATCTTGCTGCTGACCTCGAAAGCGACGTCAAGTCTGCGGCTGATACAGCTGCTGCAAATCTTGCAGAAGCTCAGAAAAAGCTTGAGGCTATGATCTCCGGCGGCGACGCTGTAGATGCTGCTGCTCTCAAGGCTGCAACTGCAGAGTTCAACACTGCACTTGCTGCTGCAGAGGAAGCTCTCAACGCAACTATAAACGCTGCAGTTGAGGACGCTACCGATGCGTACACCGCTCTTCAGGCTAGCCTTGAAAAGGCTATTGAAGACGCTGTAGCTGCAGTTACTGCCGCTACCGACAAGAAGCTCGGCGATCTCGACGCTGCGCTCAAGGACGCTATCGCTGACGGCGATGCAGTTCTCAGCGCTAAGGTTGGTGCTATCGCTGAGGAGCTCGCGGCTCTCCAGAAGTCCGTACTTACCGATATGGTCGCTCTCGACGCTATCGTTAAGCAGGAACTTACCGCTAAGTACGACAAGGTCATTGCTACCCTTGCTGAAGAGATCTACGCAGCACTCGACGAGGCTGTTGCTGATCTCCAGGATGAGATCGACGCTGACGTTGAAGCAGCTGTTACTGACCTCACCGCTCTCATCGAGGCTGCAAAGACTCTTGCACAGACTGCAAACGATGAGCTTAAGACTCTTCTTCAGGCTGAGATCGATGCAGACGTTAAGATTGCAAAGGACGCACTCACTGAATACGTTGACGGCAAGGTAGCTGATCTTGAGGCTGCACTCAAGGCTAACGCTGACGGCGATGCAGTTCTCAGCGCTAAGGTTGGTGCTATCGCTGAGGAGCTCGCGGCTCTCATCGAGGCTGCAAAGACTCTTGCACAGACTGCAAACGATGAGCTTAAGACTCTTCTTCAGGCTGAGATCGATGCAGACGTTAAGATTGCAAAGGACGCACTCACTGAATACGTTGACGGCA
>SVSY01000002.1 GCA_015064065.1 Oscillospiraceae bacterium | reverse complement strand
GGTCGTCCATAACTACGGACCGGGTAATACGATAGCATCATTTCACGTGGAGGTAGACGGCTCGCAAAACGTTTTCTACACGCACGACGTTATAGACACCATTGAAAAAAGACTTTTTGCCGAGCTTTCGGTGCGCGCAACGGTACATATGGACCCGATAGTTACCGACGACGAGCGCGTAAACGAGCTCAGAGAAAAGATATCATCGCTTGTAAGGACTGTCGACGAGAAGCTCGATATACACGACTTCCGTTTCGTTGAGGGAACGACGCATACAAATCTGATATTCGACGTCAACGTTCCCTTTGAATTAAAGCAGAGCGACGACGATATAAAGCGCGCCATAAGCTCAAAGGTCAGCGAGCTTGATCCGAATTATTTCGTGGTAATGACTATAGACAGAGTTTAAAATATAAGAAAATAAAAGGAGAAAAAATATGCTTCCAACAAAAGAGATCTATTCTATATATCCCTCTGTAGTACCTGCCAATAAAGAGGTCGAGATGACCATAGCGCCCCTTGAAAGAGCCTTCGCACTCTTTGACGACGCTGAGTACAGCATAGCCGTGGCTTCGATCAATTCCGATGAGCTCAACGATTATTATACTTCTGCGCTGAAGCTCGAGCCCTGTAAGGCGCAGAACGGCGTAATACGCTTTACCTATCGCTTTGAGGGCGAGCAGGAGCATTTCGTGGCTCTTTACAAGGGCGAGAATGCTGTTTGCAGATTTTACGTTTATTCTCTGTATGAGGATCTTTACGCCACGATTCCGATAAAGGCGGATTTCCATTCACACTCCTACCGCTCTGACGGACAGCGCGACCCCGCCGCTCTCGCGGGATTTTATCGCGAGCAGGGCTACGATTGCTTTGCGCTCACCGACCATAACAGATACTACCCGGGCGGTGAGATAGACGAGGTATATGCGGGCGTTGATACGGGTCTTCTCAGAGTTCGCGGCGAGGAGCTACACACTCCTACCTCTCCTGTACATATAGTACACGTTGGCGGAGATCGGAGCGTCTGCGATCGGTATTTCAAGACCCCCGAAAAGTATAATGCAGAGATCGCCGAATACGAAAAGAAGGTTCCCGCAAATATTCCAGAGAAGTATGCTTATCGCTACGCGCGCGCCATGTGGGCGACCGATAAGATACATGAGGCGGGCGGACTTGCGATATTCCCGCACCCCTATTGGAGACCGAAGAATTTAGTTTACAACGAGTGTGACGAGTTTGCGTCTATCCTGCTGAAGAGCGGAATGTTCGATGCATACGAGCTTGTCGGCGGTATGGAGCAGATAGGTATAAACCGTTCGGTCAACCTTTGGAGCGAGCTTCGCGCAGAGGGACTTGATATATCGGTAGTAGGTTCGAGTGACGTTCATAAAATAGAGAATTCTATTTATTTCCCATTCTGTTTCACCGTTCTTTTCTCAAAGGCAGACAGCGAAGAAGCGGTGCTTGAGGCTATCAAGAGCGGCAAGAGCGTTGCCATCGAGGCTAACGGAAGCGACGAATATGCACGTCAGTTCAGAGTATACGGAAAGCTTCGCTATGCAAGCTATGCACAGTTCCTGCTCACGCATTTCTTCCCGAAATACGAGAGATATTGCGAGGGTGTAGGCGTTTCTATGCGTGCATACGCTATGGGAGATGCGCCGCGTGAGCTCGTTGAGCTAAATCAGGCTCTCGCACAGAAATTCAGAATGCGCTACTTCGGCAGAGAAGAGGCGCTTTGCCCGTCGGCAGAGATCCTCAGCTTCGAGAATAAATGGCGCGAGGTACAGCTCGAAGGACCGCAGAATAAGGGAAGTAACATCTACGGACCGCAGAACAGACAAATATAATAAAAAATGCTGTCTCATTTTTGAGACAGCATTTTTTATAAACGGTTATTTATTTTCGACCGTTGCCCAATCGGCAAGAAAACGTTCAATTCCCGAGGTAGTAAGAGGGTGCGATATCATGCTTTCAATTACCTTGTAAGGAACTGTTGCTATATCGCTTCCCGCTCTTGCAGCATCGGTAACGTGCGCGGAGGTGCGGATAGATGCGGCGATTATTTCGGTCTTTATGTCGTAGTATCTGAAAATATTTGCGATATCCTCTACCAAGGAAATTCCGTTGTCTCCGATGTCGTCAAGTCTGCCGACAAAGGGGCTGACGTAAGTAGCGCCGGCTCTTGCCGCTAAAAGCGCCTGAGCGGTGGAGAAAATAAGTGTTACGTTGGTCTTTATTCCAAGCTCGGTAAGGCGCTTGGTTGCCTTGAGACCCTCGGTGCACATAGGTATTTTGATAACGGTATTTTTGCTTCCGATCTTTTCGTAAAGCTCGCAAGCTTCCTTTACCATCTCGTCAGCCTTGAGGGAAATGACCTCTGCGCTTATAGGTCCATCTACTATTTCGGTGATCTCTTTGATGACTTCGATAAAATCGCGTCCCTCACGTGCGATAAGAGAGGGGTTGGTGGTAACTCCGCAGATAACGCCGAGCTCATTTGCGCGTCTTATCTCGTCTACGTTTGCAGTATCAATAAAAAGTTTCATTTTTTGCTCCTTGATGTTTTGAATTTTTTTAAAGCTATTGACTTTTGCTCAAAATTTATTATAATTATTATAGACTATGACCGGAATAAATGCAATATGCGGCGCAAAAATGGGTAAATAAGCATTTAATTTATCAAAACGCGCAAAAGGAGAGGGGAAATGAGCATTACTAAAAGACAACAGCAGATACTTGCTTTGCTTGATGAGAACGGATTTATGAGCGTTGAGCGTCTGTCGGAGCAGACCTATACTTCGCAGTCGAGCATAAGACGCGATCTTACACACCTGCAAAATCTCTCGCTCGTACGCAGAACGCATGGCGGTGCATCGGTGTTCAGAGATCTCAATCACGCGGTTCCGCTCAACAGCCGAATGGAGAAAAATATCGCGCAGAAGAGAAGGATAGCAAAGAACGCATCCGAGCTTTTGCGCGACGGACAGACGGTAATGCTTGACGGCTCGTCTACGGCGGGTTTTATGGTGCCTCACATCGCGAAATTCAAGGATATGATAGTTTTTACGAACAATATGCAGACAGCGATAAACGCGGTAAATTACGGCATTAAGACCTACTGTATCGGTGGAGAGTCGGTAGATAATTCGGTCGTTTTGTCGGGTGAGCAGGCGTATAGTGCGGTCGTGAAGATATTTCCCGATATACTTTTCTTCTCGTCGCAGAGCCTTGACTTTGAAGGTTACATATACGATCCGATACCCGAAGAGAACCATATTCGCGAGCTTATGCTCAAGAATGCAAAATGCAGTGTATTTCTTTGCGACAGTGAGAAATTCGGTCAGAGATCGCTATATAGATTGACATCTGTGAACGACATCGACGTTTGCGTATTCGATAAGCCTATTCCCGAATTGAACGCACGTTGCAGGATAATCTGTTAAAAATATAAACTAACGAAAACGCCGCGGCTGTCTTACCAGCCGCGGCGGTGCTTTTAGTTTATAGGGTTTGTGTGTTATTTTAGCCCAAGCCAAGCATCAGTGTCACCAAGAGCTGTTTCGAAAGCGTTTTTACGCTCTTCGTAGAGCGAGCCGATAGTTTTGTAATCTTCCGAAAGGCAGGCGTCACTCCAAAGGTAATTGACATTATTGAGCTGATAGAAATAGATCTTTGCAAAATCTATCTTGATATTGGCAAGGATAACATCTAACAGAGCAATAGATTTGGAAACTGTGAGCTCGGAGTCGTCGGTGCCAAAGTACTTTGGCTTGACTATTCTGTTAAGGTAGTATCCGCGGATACTCACGGAGGCTTCTTCAGCCGTGAGCTGAAGATAGGCGGATATCAATTCTCCATATATTTCACCCTCCGATCTTGCGTGGTTGAGGACAAATATAAGAGAATGGTAGTCGCTCTCGGGTGTCGTAATATAATCGCGCTGATCTGAGTTGTATTTAGGTATTGGAAGAAGACCGTAGGTGGCGTCCATTTCGCGTATCATCATATTCGAGCTCTTGTCTTTATACAGCGTTCCCATATAGAAGATCGCATTTCCCGACGTGAAAGTGTTGATCGCTTTATTATGGCGAGTGCTGTCGGCATGAATAAGCTGACGGGCGTTTACGAGAGCCGACTCCAATCTGTCATTGTCGCTAAGCGCGAAGGAATGACTTCCGTCGTCAGCAGAAATAACAAGGTCGATATCCCAAGCGTACAGCAAAGCGTCGGTGAGCGACGAATCTTTTCCGTCGGTTACGAGTGTACAAAAGTCGTCGGAAATATCTTCTTGGTATACACGCGAGGTCCACTTGTAAAGCTCTTCGTAGGTCCACAGTTGGCTAAGAGCAAAATCCTGAAGGTTATCCGGGTCATCTGCTTGCTTGTATTTGTCGTAAAGCGTCTTGTTGTACCACATTACCGCCAATGAATCAAGCAACGAAATATTCATATCGCCCGCAAGATAGAAAAGCTGATCGTTAACTGCGGTATCGGTTACTATAGACTGATTCCAACAGGGCAACGAGAAATCAAAGTACGGAAAGACCTCTTCGTCGAGCAAATTAGCCGTGTAGTCGCGAATAAGCGGAGAAGTCGAAGCAAAGGCGAGGTTAGCCGAAACGTCGTAGTAATGCAGAGCGCTGTTTACGTCTGTCATTATAATATTGCACAGCTTGTTGGTATATTCGGTGTAGCTCATAGCGTTGAAGTTTATGAACTCATATTTGATATTAACGTTCAGCACTTCTTCTACGGCGTTACGTACCATCGAGACAGCTTCGTCGAACTCGTCCTCGGGAGTCTCCTTATACCACTCACGCATATTAAGAACAGAGTTGCTGTACAGAACGCTGACGTCAGCACCTTCAAAATCGATGCTGTGGTCGGGAATTCCTACGACGAAGGAGGGTTCTCCTCCGTACTGGTTGGTCTCCTTGTAGGTTTCGATCTCGGTAGCCTCAAGCGTGAATTGTACGTCGCCGCTTGTGCTGTTTTCGACACCGTTTCCGAGGTCATCGGGAGCGATATCCTCAAGAATGTCACCGAAGTTGCAGGAGACCATCAGCGAAAGAGTTACTATAACAAGCAAAAGTGACAGTGCTTTTAAGAAATTCTTTTTCATATTTGTCCTCCTATTTTGTTTTCATAATCGGGTAACTGTGTATGGCGAAAAGTTATTTCAGTCCAAACCAAGCATCGAGCTCTTCAAGTGCTTGCTCGAAGACGGGTTTTTTTTGGGCGAAATGGGAGTTGAGTGTGTTCTCGTCAGAGAGGACCGATTTCGACCAAATATGGTTGATATTTTCGAGCTGAAGAGAGTAGACGTTGCATATGTCAAAGGTGATGTTAGCAACTATGATATCGAAGAGATCTATGGAACGGGTACTAGTAGTACTATCCACGTCGGTCGTTCTGAAAGCCTTGGGCTTGACTACGCGATTGTAGTAGTGGCCTCGAACGCTTTCATAGGATTCTTCGGTAAGCAGCTCCAAGGTTGCCGAGATAGCTTCGCCCTTTATTCTGCCCTCGCTGAGCGAGTGATCAAGCACGAACATAAGCGAGAAGCGGTCCGATGCGGTGGTGCGGTACTGCGCCTGATTCAAATCATACTTAGGCAAGGGCAGAAGTCCGTACATATCATCCATCTCGCGAAGCGCATTGTTGGAGGCGTCGTCCGCGTAAAGCTCATCCAGACAGAAGAGTGAGAGACCCTGTGCAAAATATTCTACTGCGTTCGGGGTTTTGTGGGTACCGACAGAGTTGAAAAGAGCACGGCATTTATCAAGAGCCTCGTTAGCCTTTACGTTGCCTGCTACGTTAAATTCGTGAGAGCCGTCGTTCTTCTCACTCACAAATTCAATATCCCAAGCGTATCTGAGTGCGTCTGCGGGAGCAGAGACGATATTGTTTAAGTCCTGTGCCACACTAAGTCCGTATAGGTCGTGTTCTGAAGGACCTGCCAGACCGTCAAGGTCCAAAAAGGTATTCAGGGTCAATCTGTAGAGCTCGTCATAGGTCCATAAGCCGTCGAGCGCGAGCTGCTGTATATCCTCGTAGTCTGTAGAATCCTTGTGTTGATCGTAAAGGGTCTTGTTATACCAAATGACCAATGTGTTGTCGAACAGCGAAAGGTTAAGGTCACCCGCAACGTAGTGAAGCTTGCCGTTTATAGCCGTATCGTTTACGATAGACTGATTCCAGCAGGGAAGAGTGAAATCAAAATACGGGAAAAGCTCCTCGTTAAGAAGATCTGCGGTGTAGCCACGGATAGCGGGCGATGCGGTGGGAGAAGCTAAATTTGCCGAGACGTCGTAATAATGCGTACCCACATCAATATCGGCGGCTATCAGGTTGTAAAAGTTTGCGGTATACGAAGCGTAGCTGTTGGCGCTATAGGGTATTCCCTCGAAGGATATATCTACGTTGAGCGTTTCCTCGACTTTATTGTTTCTCAGTGCTACCGCTTCATCGAGCTCGTCCGCGGGCATATCTCTGTACCATTCACGTAAATTTTCGGTGCAGTAGAGAATGCAGATCTCTTCACCTTCAAAATCGATGCTGTGGTCGGGAATTCCTACGACGAAGGAGGGTTCTCCTCCGTACTGGTTGGTCTCCTTGTAGGTTTCGATCTCGGTAGCCTCAAGCGTGAATTGTACGTCGCCGCTTGCGCCGTTTTCGACGCCGTTTCCGAGGTCGTCGGGGGCGATATCCTCAAGAATGTCGCCGAAGTTGCAGGAGACCATAAGCGAGAGAGTTGCTATTACGAGCAAAAGTGATAATGCTTTTAATAAATTCTTTTTCATATTTGTCCTCCTGAGTTATTTGTGAAGTATTATTGGTAAAGGGAAACGAGACCGAACCAAGCGTCAAGTCTGGTCAATTCTTTTTCGTAGGCAGAGCGATTTGAGGTAAACTCAGTATGGAAGGAGCTGTCGTTGACGACCGAGCTTCTCCACAGATCGTTAAAATTGTTGAGCTGTCCTGAATATACGTACGAGAAATCAAATCTGATATTGGAAGTAATGAGTCCAAAGAGTGCGGCGGATTTTACCATCTCCGCGCTGTCCTCATCGCTGTGGGGGAAGGGCTTTACGACTTCGTTGAAATACATCGGCTTTATCTTCGAATAGGAATACTCGGTCATAAACTGAAGGTACGCGGATATCTCTTCGCCCTTTGTTCTGACGGTGCTGTGCCTATGCTCAAGTGCGGACATAACGTTGCAGGACTCCTGCGATATTGTGCTGTAATTTTCCTGAGCGACGTCGTACTTGGGCATAGGCATAAGTCCGTATCGGTATTTCATTCCACGAATTTGATCGTTGACTTCTTTGCTTGAATAGAGAGGTGAGATATAGAAAACAGAATGGGAGCTTGCAAAATATTCTGCGTCGGCATCGGTCCAAGTGCCCGTCGCGTTGAATAGTGCTTGTATTTTGTCAATGGCAGAAGAGGTTTTGGCTTCGTCTATATTGAAGAAATGCTTTCCGTCGGAGAGAGTCGAGATAAATTCAATATCCCAAGCCGCAGTAAAGGCGTCTATATTGCCGAGGTCTTCAATGTTCAGCATAAGCGCGAAGGTATCGTCCTTTTGCTTTCCTTGGAAACCGTTTGAGTTCTTATAGAAACGTGACGCCCACCTGTAGAGCTCGTCATAGGTCCACTGACCCGCAAGAGCAAGGTCAAGCATACTTTCGGGGTCGGTATCTTCTTTGAAGCGGTCGTAGAGGTTTACGTTGTGCCATACGACAGTTGCCGCGTCGAATACCGAGAGATTAAGGTCACCCGCAACGTAATAGAGCTTATGATTTTTCGTGATGTTTTCTATTATAGACTGATTCCAGCAGGGGAGATCAAAATCAAAATAAGGGAACAGAGCTTCATCCGAGAGGATAGCCACACAGTCTCTTATTGCGGTAGCCGCATTTACGCGAATAGGAGCGGCAGATATATCGTAGTAGTGAAAATCCTGAGTAATATCGGTAAAGATCAGGTTTTGGATGATGTTATAGTTTCCTGCGGGAACGATCTCCACCATCATATTTATATTCAATTCACTTCTTGCAAGAGAGTTTCTTATCGCTACGTACTTGTCTATCTCATCTTCGGGAGAGTGTTTGTACCACTCGCGAATGTTGGATGACGAGTCAAGAGTGATAACGGTCAACTTGTTACCCCCGAAATCGAGTGCTCCAAGACCCGAATCGACAGTCGGGAAGGTTTTCTCAGGTATCTCTGTTTCGGTCTGCTCAAAGGTGTCTTTGTTCGAGGGAGAAGTGCTCTCGGGATAAGTGTTTTCGGGAGACGGCTCGGTCGCTTCAAGCGTGAACTGTACGTCACCGCTTGCGCTGTTCTCGACACCGTTTCCGAGATCGTCCGGAGCGATGTCCTCAAGGATATCACCGAAGTTGCAGGAGACCGTAAGCGAGAGAGTAGCCAAAACAAGTAAAAGTGATAAGAGCTTAAACGAGTATTTCTTCATTGTTACTCCTTTCAGACTGCTATCAAATAGTCATTATTTCTTTGAATTTTTTAGCCTTTTCGAAAGCGAGGGTCGCGAATGCGGTAAAGTCAAGGTCCTTATATATGTCGTGAGTATTTCTTTCGGGTTTGTTGCGGCTTGTCAGCTCAAAGGTGAAGTCTCCCTTGTAGCCTGCCTTTTTGAGTCTGTCTGCGATGCCGTTCCAATCGCCGACGCCGTCAAAGGGAAGAAGATGCGAGTCGTCGAGCCAGGTGATGCCCGAGCCCGTCTGTCCCATATTGTCGTTGAGGTGCGTGCAGCAGAGCTTATCGGCGTACTTGCCTATCATATCTCTGCTTGCGTTGTAGCACATCTCGTGTCCCGTGTCGATGCAGAAGCCTACCGAGTCGGACGAGCCGAAGTGCTTCATAAGGTATTCAAGATAGATCTCACCCTCGGTGTTCTCAAGCGCGATCTTAACGCCGTACTTTTCGCCCGCATTGATTATTTTTTCAAATCTCGGCAGACCTGCCTCTGTGGGCGTGCATTTATCCATACCGATAATAGTGTGAACTATCATAAGCGGAACGC
This sequence comes from Oscillospiraceae bacterium, assembly GCA_015064065.1. Lineage (GTDB taxonomy): Bacteria > Bacillota > Clostridia > Oscillospirales > CAG-272 > HGM12713. The sequence goes on along the minus strand of SVSY01000002.1, from coordinate 48,534 downwards.
CGACGGCGGCGGTGTTCTTAACGCAAGCAACAAGCTCGTCGGCAAACAGGTCGCCCGCCTCACCTTCTTCCCAAAGCTTATCAGCTTTTCCGAAAGGGGAGTGAGTGGACTGATAGAGCATACCTCTCTCGTAAAGAGCTTTTGCGCAATCCTCTCTGACTCTGTCTGCGTAAACGTCGGTGAAAACGCCCTCCCAGCCTATCTCGTGCAATATTTTTATCTGATCAACAGTAGGTACGTTAAAGCCCATACCCGTAGCAACAACAAGCTTGTTCATAATTATTTACCTCCAAAGATAACTATCCATTTTTATTATAGCATTTATATGGAGCTTTGTCAATAATTATTTTTGTTGACAAAATTGTGTGTCGGTGTTATAATTTGGTAAAGTCCGTTTCTAAGGGGGAATATTATGCAGGTATATGCAAATCTTCATCTTCATTCGATACATTCCGACGGAAAATACAGTCCAAAGGAGCTTGTAGCAGTTGCAAAGGCTGAAGGATATAAGGCTCTTGCCATTACCGATCACGACACCGCAACAGCTTATCCAAAATTAAAAAAGGCGGCTGACGAGGCGGGAATGGAGTGCATCTTCGGCGTTGAGTTTTCGGTCAACAAGCCGAAGAACTACCATATTGTCGGTTTTGATTTCGATCCCGAATATCCGCCGATGAAAAAATATCTTGCCGATATGGCTGTGCGCCAGACCGACAATACCCACGGCGTATTTACCGAGGGTGTCGAAAAGGGCTATTTTACGGGCATTACGTGGGAGGAGATACTTGAGTATAACGAGGGTATCAAATGGCTGTGCAACGAGCACATCTTTAACGCTATGCTCGATAAGGGGCTCGTTGAAAAATGCAACTATATGGAGTGGTTCAATAAATACGTTCGCGATCAGCGAGGACATTATCCGCCGTCCATTCCTTTTAAACCTCTGTCCGAGATCGTAAGTATGATCAAGGAGGCGGGCGGCTTTGCAGTTGCGGCGCATCTTTTCCGTCCGTACGGCTCGCTTGACGACGTGGATCAGCTTATTGAATACGGCGTCGAGGGAATTGAGGTGCTCCATCCCGATATTCCGCCCGAAGAGCAGGAGCGAGCGATAAGGATAGCGCTTGAAAAGGATCTTTTCGTCAGCGGCGGAAGCGATCACTCGGGACTTTGCGGCGGCTGCTATTCCGGCTTTCCGAGCGAGGAGGAGCTGAAAAAAAGCCCGCTTTATATCCCCGAAATGAGCGCGGGAGTGTCGCGCGGCTTTTATGAAGAGCTCAAAAACAGAAAGATAAACAGGGAATACCGCGCAAATCTTCAAAAACGATTGACAAACTCTAAATATAGTGATATAATAAAGGGTAATTAAGTTTATTTTTTGATATTTTTGTATCAGAACGGAGAATATAATGAAAAGAGATTTTGTTCGCTCTATATACGAGTGCCCCGAAGACTATTCGGGCAAAGAGGTCACGCTCGGCGGTTGGGTACGCAACCTGCGTGACAGCAAGGCGTTTGGATTTATTGACCTTAACGACGGAAGCTGCTTCAAGTCTGTTCAGGTCGTTTTCGAGCGCGAAAAGATCGCAAATTACGACGAGATCGCTCACCAGAACGTAGGCGCGGCTCTCGTTATCAAGGGTACGGTCGAGCTTACCCCCGCTATGAAGCAGCCCTTTGAGATCAAGGCGACTGCTATCGAGGTAGAGGGAACTTCCACTCCCGAGTATCCTCTTCAGCCTAAGAGACATACTGTTGAGTTCTTGCGTGAGCAGGCATATCTGCGCCCCAGAACCAATCTTTTCTCGGCTGTTTTCAGAGTAAGAAGCGAGGCGGCTTACGCTATCCACAAGTTCTTCCATGACCGTGGATTTGTTTACGTTCACACTCCTATCGTTACGGCATCCGACTGTGAGGGCGCGGGCGAGATGTTCAGAGTTACCACTCTCGATATGGAAAATCCCCCCCGCAAAGAGGACGGCAGCATAGACTACTCGCAGGATTTCTTCGGTAAGTCTGCAAACCTTACGGTATCGGGTCAGCTCGAGGGCGAGACCTATGCACTTGCTTACGGAAAGATCTATACCTTCGGTCCTACCTTCAGAGCTGAGAACTCCAACACCGCGCGCCATGCTGCTGAGTTCTGGATGATAGAGCCTGAGATCGCATTTGCAGATCTTGGCGACAATATGCAGCTCGCTTGGGATATGATAAAGTTTATCATCAACCACGTTCTTGAGAACTGCAAGCAGGAGGTAGAATTCTTCGATAAGTTCGTTGAAAAGGGACTTCTTGACAGACTTAACACTCTCGCGGCAAGCGATTATAAGAAGGTCACCTACACCGAGGCTGTTGAGCTTCTTAAGAAGAGCGGTGCTGACTTCAAGTATCCTGTTGAATGGGGTATCGACCTTCAGACCGAGCATGAGAGATACCTCACCGAGCAGGTCTTCAAGTGCCCCGTGTTCGTTATCGATTACCCGAAGGAGATAAAGGCGTTCTATATGCGTCTTAACGACGACGGCAAGACGGTTGCCGCTATGGACCTTCTTGTTCCCGGTGTCGGCGAGATCATCGGCGGCTCTCAGCGTGAGGAGAGAATTGACGTTCTCACTGCACGCATGGCAGAGTGCAATCTCAACGAAGAGGATTATTGGTGGTATTGCAATCTCCGTCGCTTCGGCGGTACTAAGCACGCAGGCTACGGCCTCGGCTTTGAGCGTATCATTATGTACCTCACCGGTGTTTCCAATATCCGCGACGTTCTTCCTTACCCCAGAACAGTCGGCAACGCTGAGTATTGATAAGTTGGTTTGTGTCAGGGATTTTTCTGTACCTTTTTTGAAAAAAAGGTACCCAAAAAACTTCCTAAAAAGAAGTTTTTTAGAACATCAAGTTTGGTTTATAAAGACTAAATTTGTTAAAGAGTAATTTTTCTAATGTAGTGTTCTCGGACAGCTCACCGCTACCGAGAACACTATTTATTTTATTATAATAAAAAAAGAGTTTTTGGTACCGATGAGGTGTCCAAAAACTCTTCCTTAGAAAAACTACTTATTATAAAATTTTATCCGCATAAACCAACCTTGAATAAAAAATCCTCTCACTCAAGTTCTTTGGCGCCACCTTTCTCGAAAGAAAGGTGGCAAAAAAAACAACACAAATCTAACTTCACTTATTTCCCGTAGAGCCGAAGCCGCCTGCGCCGCGGACGGTGTCCGAGAGCTCGTCGACGAGCTTGAAATCTGCGGCATAGAAAGGAGCAAAAACTATCTGGGCGATGCGCTCGCCGTGAGAGATAGTCTGCGGCTTGTCGCCGTGGTTGTGAAGCGCTACCATAATTTCGCCGCGGTAGTCACTGTCGATAACGCCGACCTTATTTGCGGGTGCGAGACCCTTTTTTGAAGCAAGACCGCTTCTGGCATATATAAGACCGACGAGCCCCTCGGGGATCTCCATAGCAAGACCGGTGTGGATAAGCACGGTCTGCGCGGGCTCAATAGTAACGTCGCCTTCAAGACAAGCATAGAGGTCAGCGCCTGCGGCGAATTCCGAGCCGTAGGTGGGGATAGTTGCATTTTCATTAAGCTTTTTTATATTCATAGAAAAACTCATAATACACCTCTTTTCAAATAACGCCTTGCCCGCTCAGATGAGCGGGCAAGAGCTTTTATCGTTTCATCAATTGTTGAGATCCTTGGTATCGATCTGCTCTTTTGCAAGTGCAAGGAAGTCCTCGACCGACATAGCGCCCATATCGCCACTCTTGCGAGATCTCGGAGCTACCGTGCCCTCGTTCATTTCCTTCTCGCCGATAACGAGCATATAGGGGATCTTGTCGAGCTGAGCGGCTCTGATCTTGTAGCCTATCTTTTCGTTACGCGCGTCGACGGTAACTCTCATACCGAGATCCTGAGCCTTAGCGGCGATGCCGTTTGCGTAATCAGCCTGCTCGTCGCCGATAGGAAGGATACGGATCTGCTCGGGAGCCATCCACATAGGAAGCGCGCCTGCGTACTTTTCGATAAGGAGCGCAAGTGTACGCTCGTAGCAGCCGAGCGAGGTACGGTGAATGATGTAGGGGTTGACTCTCTGGTCGTTGGAGTCGGTGTATTCCATACCGAATTTCTTTGCGAGAAGCATATCTATCTGGATAGTAACGAGAGTGTCCTCCTTGCCGTGAACGTTTCTCATCTGGATATCGAGCTTAGGACCGTAGAATGCAGCCTCGTCGATACCGATAGTGTAGTTTCCTACGCCGAGGTACTCGTCGAGAAGCTCACCCATAATAGCCTGAGCCTCCTCCCATTGTTCGGGAGTACCCTCGTACTTGTCAGTACGGTTAGGATCCCACTGCGAGAAGCGGAAGTAGCAATCCTCCCAAAGACCTACTGCGGAGAGACAGTACTTAGCGAGGTCGAGACAGCCCTTGAATTCCTCAGCGAGCTGATCGGGGCGAAGAACCAAGTGACCCTCGGAGATAGTGAACTGACGAACGCGGATAAGACCGTGCATCTCACCGCTATCCTCGTTTCTGAAGAGAGTGGAGGTCTCGCCGAGTCTCATAGGAAGATCTCTGTAGGATCTCTTCTTGTTGAGGAATACTTGGTACTGGAAGGGGCAGGTCATAGGACGGAGCGCAAAGCATTCCTTGGTCTCGTCGTAGGGGTCGCCGAGAATGAACATGCCGTCGAGATAGTGATCCCAGTGTCCCGAAATTCTGTAAAGATCGCGCTTAGCCATAAGCGGAGTTTTTGTAAGGAGATAGCCGCGGCGCTGTTCCTCGTCCTCGACCCATCTCTGAAGGAGCTGAATGGTGCGTGCGCCCTTGGGGAGCATTATGGGAAGACCCTGACCGATAGAGTCGACCGTGGTGAAATATTCAAGGTCGCGTCCGAGCTTGTTGTGGTCGCGCTTTTTAGCCTCTTCAATAGCATCAAGGTGTGCCTTGAGCTCGTCTTTAGAGGGAAATGCGGTTCCGTAAACGCGCTGGAGCATCTTGTTCTTCTGGTCGCCCTTCCAATAAGCACCCGTGCACTGAGTGAGCTTGAACGCCTTGATAGCGGCTGTAGAGAAGAGGTGAGGACCTGCGCAGAGGTCAACGAATTCGCCCTGACGGTAGAAGCTGATAACAGCGTCTTCGGGGAGCTCTTCGATAAGCTGTACCTTATAGGGCTCATCCTTCTCGGTCATAAGAGCTATAGCTTGATCGCGGGGGAGCTCGAAGCGCTCGAGCTTTATGTTCTCGCGAACTATCTTCTTCATCTCGTCCTCAAGTGCCTTGAGGATATCGGGAGTGAAGGATACGTCGCTGTCGAAGTCGTAGTAAAATCCGCCGTCGATAGCAGGACCTATAGTGAGCTTAGTCTGGGGGTAGAGACGCTTGACAGCCTGTGCAAGAACGTGAGCGGCGGTGTGGCGGAATACCTTTTTGCCTTCTTCGTCCTCAAACGTGCAAAGACGGACGTCGCAGTCGTCTGTAAGCACGTAGGTCATTTCTCTGAGCTCGCCGTTAACTACGGCGCAAAGGGTCGCGCGGCTTGCAAGCTCAAGCTCGCTCGCTGCTTCGAATACGCTGAGCGGTGCATCCTTTTGGAGCACCTGCTCGCCAAATCTGATTTTCATTGTTGTATCCTCCTATGAGTAAATTATAATTAAAAAATAAAAGCCTCGGACGGCAAAAGCCGTCCGAGGCGCATATGCGCGGTTCCACTCGGTCTTATAACTTGAGTGTATTGATTTGTATAACGAAAAGTGGTATCGTGTAAGAACTGTCGCAGAAGCGTTTCAGCAGGCGTAGCCTCGCTTCCTCTCTGTAGCGGAGTTGTCAGACCGACGTGTCTTTACGTTTGCGCTTATTTTCTGTTAAGCGCGGAGTGGGGATTTACTATCTCTCTCCAATCGAGATCGCCGCGCTCAAGCGCGTTGATGACGACCTCTGCCGTTGCGATATTTGTTGCAACGGGGATATTGTTTGCATCGCAGACTCTCAAAAGCTCGATGCCTGCGGGATTTTCCTTCTGATTGGGGCGGGTGTCTCTGAAGTAGAGAAGGATATCTATCTCGTTATAGGCAATTCGCGAAGCAATCTGCTCCTCGCCGCCTTGATCTCCCGCCATCATCTTATCTATCTCAAGACCCGTGGCTTCAGAGATGTATTTAGCCGTTACGGCAGTCGCACAAAGACGGTGTTTACTTAACGTTCCGCAATATGCAATACAAAACTGTGCCATTAACTCTTTTTTCATATCGTGCGCGATGATCGCGATCTGCATAACGTTGTACCTCCGAATCTTATTGTGCAAAGCTTAAAAAAGCAACATTTACTTATACATTATACCACAAAAAAAGTGTTCTTGTCAATATATGATTATAAATTTTCAATATTTTTCATAAAAAATGAAAAAATTTTCAAAAAAAGAAAATTTGCTATTGCGTTTTCGGGAAAAATACATTATAATATACTAAAATGCCGATTTGTTTTTTGGTCTTAATACGTAATAATTTTAGGAGGAATATATAATGATCCACGAAATGATGGACCTTGTGTCCCGCACAGACCCCGAGATAGCCGATGCTATAAGAGCAGAATACGAAAGACAGGTAGACGGCCTTGAGCTTATCGCTTCTGAGAACGTCGTTTCCGAGGCAGTGCTTTGCGCTATGGGCTCGGTCCTCACCAACAAATACGCCGAGGGATATCCTGCAAAGAGATACTACGGCGGCTGTCAGTGCGTTGATATAGCGGAGAATATCGCTATCGAGCGCGCTTGCAAGCTCTTCGGAGCAAAATATGCCAACGTTCAGCCTCACAGCGGAGCGCAGGCAAATACTGCGGTCTATTTCGCACTTATCAAGCCCGGCGACACGGTAATGGGTATGAGTCTTGCACACGGAGGACACCTTACTCACGGAAGCCCCGTAAACATTTCGGGTATGTATTATAATTTCATTCCCTACGAGCTCAACCCCGTAACCGAGAGAATTGATCTCGACGAGTTTGAAAAGCTCGCAAAGCAGCACAAGCCGAAGCTTATCGTTGCGGGCGCGTCCGCGTATCCGAGAATTATCGACTTTGAAAAGATGGCTGCAATCGCGCACAGCGTAGGTGCATACTTTATGGTCGATATGGCTCATATCGCAGGTCTCGTTGCCGCAGGTGAGCATCCCTCGCCTATTCCTTACGCTGACGTAGTTACCACCACCACCCACAAGACTCTTCGCGGACCTCGCGGCGGTATGATACTGACTAACGACGAGGAGATCGCAAAGAAGATAAACAAGGCAATATTCCCCGGAACACAGGGCGGACCTCTTATGCACGTTATCGCGGCAAAGGCTGTTTGCTTCGGTGAGGCGCTCAAGCCCGAGTTCAAGGAGTATCAGCACAACGTCGTAGTAAACGCACGCACGCTCGCAGAGGGACTTCTTGCTGAAGGTTTTGATCTCGTTACGGGCGGTACGGACAACCACCTTATGCTCGTTGACCTTCGTCCTATGCACGTTACGGGCAAGGAGTTCGAGGCACGTCTTGACAGCGTTCATATCACGGCTAACAAGAATTCTATTCCCAACGACCCCGAGAAGCCCTTCGTTACCTCGGGCGTCCGCGTAGGAACTCCCGCAGTTACCTCGAGAGGTCTTAACGCAGAGGACATGAAGACTCTTGCACATCTTCTCGGTCTTACCGCAAAGGATTACGAAAACTCCGCTCCCGCAGTTCGCGAGGCGGTTGCAGAGATCTGCAAGAAGTATCCCTTGTATAAGTAAAATTTAAAATAAAGTCGTTCCGACAGAATGCGACAGTATTCTGTCGGACTTCTTGTTTAAGAGATACAATTTTGTATATTTGATTTTGTACACTCCTACAAACATCTAAAACAGCATTGACACAACACCATAAATATGCTATACTTTAGCCAAGAGGTAATATACCCTTGAGAAAAACCAATTCGCCGCTGTCGCAGGGCTTGCCTCGACAGCGGATTTTTGCTTATTTTGAAATTCATTAACGAAGAAAGGAGATTTTTATGAAAAATTTCAAAAAAATTATCTCGATGTTATTGATTTTTTCACTTTTACTTTTACTCTCTGCGTGTGGTACGTGCAACAAAAGTAATGAAAAAGACCAACAGAACATACATACGCCTGAAGATACCGTCGAAATCACCGAAGCAGAGCTTACTGATGCTGAAAATGGTACGGATAAACCCACGGAAAAGCCCACCGAAAAAGCAACCGAACCGCAAAGCACCGATATCGTAATAAACGGTGTTTCGTTTAATTCAGCCTTAAAAAATCAATTAAAAAATGCAAAGACATATGGCGAAATATGTGAATTACTGAAGTGCGAAGGAGAACTTGTTGGAGCACCGACACTTATATACGATTGGTTGTTTATGGACGGTGGCAGTTTTTCTCATATATTTGTTAAATTTAACTTTACGGAGAAAGGGTTGTTGGTTTGTGAAGACTTTCGCCAAACATGTGAAGAGTTTTCGCACCTTTTTACTATAGCCAAAATACCTGATGAAAAAGCAAACGAAATTGTATCAGGAAAAACTATTCAAGAAATTGCAACTTTGTTAGAGGCAGACCGATGGAGTTTTTATAGCGGCGATTGCCCGAAGTATAAGTGGATTTTTGACGATAATCTGGGTATAAATGTGTATATTAGCCAGATTTATAGTAGCTATGCCGAAAATGAAGTTCCCGATAATATATATGATTTCACAGTATCGTTTGTAGATGTTTGGGATAGTAATGAAACTAACACATTAGCGGAAGCAGCACGATTAAAAATTACATCAGGCCAAACAATTTCCGAAATACAAGAGGTTTTGGGAGTGAATGCAGAGCCTTGGGCAAGCGGGATGGGATTTACATTTAGCTTTGAAGATGATACAAGATTGAATTGTCATACTAAATTGATCTCGGTAGCTTCATCCGACAAAATCACAGATATCCATATATTTAATGGAAATGCACAAATCTATTGATAGTAATGCAAACTATTTTCCCCACGGGCTGCCACGGCAGCCCGTTTTTTATTGCAAAAGCTCTTGACAAAAGCGAGCGTTTTGTGTATAATATTTGAGAATAATTCTCAAATTGGAGATGCTATGTCAGAATACAATACCGAACAGAAAAAGCTGTTGCTTGATTTTTTGGAGCGCAACAGCGACAGATCATATACCATAGACGAGATAGTCGAGGGCATCAAAAGCTCGTCGGGCGAGCATTCGCTCGGGCGGAGCACGGTCTACAGACTTATGACCCGTCTTTGCGAGGAGAAGCGCGTACAGCGCTTTGCGGGCGAGGGAAGCAGACGCTTTTCTTACCGAATCATTGCCGACGATCATTGCAGAAATCATCTGCATCTGAAATGTCTTAGCTGCGGCAAGATATTGCACCTTGATCGCGCCACTTCGGACGCACTGCTTGAGCAGGTGCGTTTGATGAAGGATTTTTCGGTCAGTGAAGAGGACACTCTGCTTTTTGGCAACTGTGCTGAGTGCAAGATCGGGGGCAAGAATGGCTAAGCGCGCTATATTTTTACGCACCGTCGCCGTGTTGCTATTGATCTGCCTTTGCCTGCCTCTCTTTTCCTGCGCCAAGGAGCGAGGAGAGGATTCAAGGATAAAGATAGTCTGCACGCTTTTTGTGCAATACGATTGGCTGAGGAATATCGTCGGCGAGAGCGAGCGGGTAGAGCTCTCGCTTCTGATAGATAACGGCACGGACGTGCACAGTTATCAGCCGACGGCGGCGGATATTATGGAGATATCCGATTGCGATATGATAGTATATCTCGGCTCTAATATCGACACGTGGGTCGCCGAGGCTATCGAGCGCGCGGAAAATTCCTCGCTTCGCCGCGTAGCGCTGACCGAGTGCGAGGGGATCACGCTGAAAAATATCTCTTCCGAGTCAGAGCACGGCGGACACGACGGCCACGACCATAGCGAGCACGACGGACACGATCATAGCGAGCACGGCGGACACGATCACGGCGCGCTTGACGAGCACGTGTGGCTCTCGCTCAAAAATGCCGCGCTCATCTGTAAGGCTCTTTGCGAGGAGCTGTGCGCTCTCGACCCCGACGGAGCAGAGGGATACAGAAAAAATACGGCAGAATACGTTGCATCGCTCGCCGCTCTTGACGCAGAGTACGCGTCAGCCGTCGCGTCCGTGACTGAGGACAAGCGTTTTATGCTGTTTTGTGACCGCTTTCCCTTCATTTATCTGCTTGAAGATTACGGAATAGACTACGCGGCGGCATTCGAGGGCTGCAGCACAGACGTCGATGCGGATTTTGCAACCGTGCTCAGACTCATAGAGGAGGCTGACGCGCATATGCTCGACTGCATAATAGTTACCGAAAGCTCGGACCGCGCGCTTGCCAATACCGTGGCGTCTTCATCAAAGCGAGGTGTGAGCAGAGTGCTCGTTATGGACTCCTTGCAGGCGGTGGGCAAGGGCAGGATAGCGCGTGGAGAGAGCTATCTTTCGGTAATGAAGAAAAATCTGAGTGTGCTTGAGAGCGCGCTCGGTATCAATGATCAGGAGAATTAAAATGTCGCAAATAATTTGCAAGGATCTTACACTCGGATACGACGGACACGCCGTGTGCGAGGGAATAAATTTTTGCGTTGAGGCGGGCGACTATCTTTGCATAGTCGGAGATAACGGCTCAGGAAAGAGCACGCTCGTCAAAACGCTCCTGTCGCTTAAAAGCGCACAGGCGGGAAGCGTGGAGCTCGGAGAGGGGCTTTCGCGCAGAGATATAGGATATCTTCCTCAGCAGAGCGAGGCTCAGCGCGATTTTCCCGCCTCGGTGCGCGAAGTGGTAGTCTCGGGCTGTGTCGGAGGACTTGGAAAGCGCGCCTTCTTTGGAAGAGCGGAGCGACTCGAGGCTGAACAGAATATGAAGATAATGGGCATATACGAGCTTGCCGACCGCAGCTATCGCGAGCTGTCGGGCGGTCAACAGCAAAGAGTTCTGCTCGCCCGCGCACTTTGCGCGGCAAAAAAGGTGCTCCTTCTTGACGAGCCCGTGTCGGGACTTGACCCCGATGCGTCGAGATCGCTTTATTCGCTTATCGAGCATCTCAATAAGCATATGGGAATAACCATAATAATGGTCACGCACGACATCGAAAACGCACTTTGCGACGCCACGGGCGTGCTTAGAATGAGCGGTGAGCCGAGATTTTTCGACTCGGTAGACGATTACAGAAGAGAATATCTGTCGGGAGGTGCGAAATGAGTGTATTTGAGCTTCTCGCAAAATATTTTTCCTATGAATTCGTGTGGTTCGCGCTCATCGTCGGAACGCTGATAGCGCTCTGCTCCTCGCTGTTTGGCGTGGTGCTCGTTCTCAAGCGTTTTTCGTTTATCGGCGACGGACTTTCGCACGTTGCCTTCGGCGCGCTTGCTATTGCGACGGTGATAGGCGTGAGCGACAATATGCTCATAGTTCTTCCCGTGACCGTAATAAGCGCGATACTGCTTCTGATGAGCGGCAGAAACGCAAAAATAAAGGGTGATGCGGCGATAGCGATGCTCTCTGCGGGTGCGCTTGCAATAGGCTATCTTGTTATGAGTGTCTTTTCAAGCTCGTCGAACGTTGCGGGCGACGTTTGCAGTACGCTTTTCGGCTCGTTTTCGATAATAACGCTGACACGGCTCGAGGTGATCCTCTGCGTCCTGTTGTCGGTCGTGGTAATAGCGCTCTTTGTGCTTTTGTATAACCGCATATTTGCAGTTACCTTTGATGAGAGCTTTGCTACCGCGTCGGGCGTGCGCGCTTCGCTCTATAATCTTATAATAGCCGTCATAACCGCCGTTATCATCGTTCTTGCTATGAACCTTGTCGGCTCGCTTCTTATATCGGCGCTCGTGATATTTCCCGCGCTCTCGGCTATGCGTCTTGCAAAGACCTTCAGGGGAGTCGTCATTTGCGCGGCGCTCATATCGACCGTCTGTGCGATAGTAGGCATACTTAGCGCGATACTTGCGTCAACCCCCGTAGGACCGACGATAGTGGCGATAGACATACTTGCGTTTTTAGTCTGTTTTTTGATAGGAAAATTAAAATAGAAGCGGCTGAGCAATTCGCTCAGCCGTTTTTGTTATTGATAAAAACCGTTTTTGTATTCGGATATCCTACTCTTTTAAGCTCTTCCGAGATCGAAAGCCTTGAGGTTCATTTCGACGAACTTGGGAGCAACGCTTTCCTTGAGTGCGGCTATCCACTTTTCCTTGTCGATGCCGAGATCCTTTGAAAGTCTGCCCATAAGCACGATGTTGGTAGCCTTAGCAGAGCCTGCCTCGAGTGCAGGGGTGAGAGCGTCGATAGCGTCAACGTCAACGCCGAGAGCCTTGAGATGCTCAAGCGAGTCGTGAGGATACTCAGCCGCTCCCGTGATAACGGGCATCGGGTCGATCTCCTGTGTATTTACGATGATCTTTCCGCCCTTCTTGAGATAAGAAGCGTATCTGAGAGCTTCAAGCTTCTCAAAGGAAACGATAAAGTCAGCCTCTCCCTTATCGATGATAGGGGAGTACACCTTGTCGCCGTAGCGTACGTAGGTAACGACGCTTCCGCCTCTCTGACTCATTCCGTGTACCTCGGATACCTTAACGTCGTAACCCTCGTTGCAAAGGAGCTTGCCGAGCAGCTTGCTTGCAAGAAGCGAGCCCTGACCGCCGACGCCGACTATCATTATATTCTTTGTCTGACTCATTATTCGTTACCTCCTATTGCACCGAAAGCGCAGAGCTGCTGGCAGATTCCGCAACCAACGCAGAGAGTAGCATCGATAACTGCCTTGCCGTTCTTGATGCTGATGGCGGGACAGCCGAGCTTCATACAAGCCTTGCAGGTGCGGCACTTGTCGGGGTCTATCGTGAGCGCGGGCTTTGCCTTTACGTACTTGAGAAGAGCGCAGGGACGGCGCGAGATGATGACAGAGGGCTCGTCAGCCGCGATCTCTTCCATTATTACCTTTTCAGTCGCCTTAAGATCGTATGGGTCTACTACGCGTACTCTGTTTATGCCGAGGGCGTGGCAGAGTGCCTCAAGATCGATCTTAGTAGCGGGGTCGCCCTTAATATTATATCCGGTAGTGGGGTTCTGCTGGTGACCCGTCATACCTGTTATCGAGTTATCAACGATAATGACCGTGGAATTAGTTCCGTTGTAGGCGATATTTGCAAGTCCGGTCATACCCGAGTGCATAAAGGTCGAGTCGCCGATGACTGCGACAGTCTTCTTCTCGGCGTCCGCTCCCGAAGCCTTATTAAAGCCGTGGAGACCCGATACCGACGCGCCCATACAGAGAACAGAGTCGATAGCGTTGAGCGGAGCGGCAGAGCCGAGCGTATAGCAGCCGATGTCGCCGAGCACGGTTATCTTCTTCTTTGCGAGAACGTAGAACAGACCTCTGTGGGGACAGCCTGCACACATTACGGGAGGACGTACGGGAGCGACCTCGTCGGGAGTGGTAAATTCCTTGCCCTCAACGCCCATTACCTTTGCGATGAGCGACTGCGAAAATTCTCCGCAGATGGGGAAGATGTTCTTTCCGTCGACCTTAAGACCGAGAGCCTTGCAGTGATCCTCGATCACGGGATCGAGCTCCTCGATAACTACAAGTCTGTCTACCTTAGCGGCAAAATCAAGTATAAGCTTTTCGGGAAGAGGATTTACAAGACCGAGCTTGAGCACCGAAACGCTGTCGCCGAATACCTCTTTTACGTACTGATAGCAGGTTCCCGAGGTTATGATACCGAGAGAGCCGTTTTCTGCGTACTCAACTCTGTTGAGCTCGCAATTTTCCGCATATTCGACGAGCGCCGCCGTTCTTGCCTCGACTACGGGGTGTCTGCGGATGGCGTTTGCGGGCGCCATTATGTATTTCTGGGGATTTTTTACGTATTCCTTTTTGGGTGCGGCGATAGGCTCTTCGAGCTCGACGGCACACTGAGAATGTGCTATGCGCGTGCAGGTGCGGAAAATTACGGGAGTATCGTACTTTTCCGAAAGCTCGAACGCGAGCTTAACGAATGCCTTTGCTTCCGCAGAGTCGGAGGGCTCGAGCATAGGGAGCTTTGCCGCTATTGCATAGTGTCTTGAATCCTGCTCGTTCTGAGAAGAGTGCATTCCGGGGTCGTCTGCAACGCAGACTACGAGTCCGCCGCCGACACCGGTGTACGAGAGTGTGAAGAGCGGGTCTGCCGCGACGTTGAGTCCGACGTGCTTCATACAGCAAGCGGCTCTGCTGCCCGAGAGCGATGCTCCGAACGCTACCTCGCAGGCAACCTTTTCGTTTGGTGCCCATTCGCAGTAGATATCGTCGTATTTAGCCGCAAATTCGGTTATTTCCGTTGATGGAGTTCCGGGGTAAGAGGATACTACGCTGCAGCCTGCCTCGAGCATACCGCGAGCGACAGCCTCGTTACCTAACATAAGCTTTTTCATAATATATGTTCCGCCTTTATTAAGAGTTTGATTTTTGTTTTAATGGAGATGGGGTCAGCCCGTGATCTGCGCTTCTACGAGGCTTCCGCCGCAGTATATCTCGCGCAGGCGAGGCTTTTCTATCTTTCCGGTGGGGTTTCTCGGAACGGTAGCGAAGATTATCCTTCTCGGACGCTTATACTTCGGGAGAGAAGCGCAGAACTCGTTGATCTCCTCCTCGGTACAGCTCATACCTTCCTTGACCTCTATTATCGCCGCGGCGATCTCGCCAAGACGCTTGTCGGGAAGACCTATAACGGCAACGTCCTTTATCTTATCGTAAGCGCGGAGGTGATCCTCGATCTGAACGGGGTAAAGATTTTCTCCACCGCTTATGATAACGTCTTTCTTACGGTCGACAAGGTAGATAAATCCGTCCTCGTCCTCCTTTGCCATATCTCCCGTGAGCAACCATTCGCCCTTGAGGATCTCATCGGTCGCTTCTTTGTTTTTGTAGTAGCATTTCATAACGCCGTCGCCCTTGACTGCAAGCTCTCCGACCTCGCCCTTTGCCACGGGTTCGCCGTTTTCGTTGACGATCTTGGTCTCCCAAAGATATCCCGCCTTGCCGATAGCTCCGACCTTATGTATATTCTCAACTCCGAGATGAACGCAGCCTGGGCCTATCGACTCGGACAGACCGTAGTTGGTGTCGTAATCGTGAGCGGGGAACATAGCCTTCCAACGCTTGATAAGAGAGGGAGGAACGGGCTGTGCGCCTACGTGCATAAGTCTCCATTGAGCAAGAGTGTAATCGTCAAGACTCAGCTCCTTGCGGTCGATGCAGTCAAGAATATCCTGAACCCACGGAACGAGAAGCCATACGATAGTTGCCTTTTCGTCCGATGCGGTCTGGAGCACCCATTCGGGCTTTACGCCGCGGAGAAGGACCGCCTTGCCGCCGGTAAGCAGAGAGCCGAACCAGTGCATCTTAGCACCCGTGTGATAGAGCGGGGGGATACAGAGGAACACGTCGTCTTTAGTTTGCGCGTGATGCTTCTGCTCGGTGTAGCAGGAGGAAACGAGAGCCTTGTGTCTATGCAAGATAGCCTTTGGAAAGCCTGTCGTGCCCGAAGAGAAATATATTGCGGCATCGTCCTCATCGCGAAGCTCCACGGGGGGAACCGTTGTCGAGCAGTAATAGGTCATCTGCGAGTAGTTATCGGCATACTCGGGGGTGTCATTTTGTTTTCCGACGAAGAACATATCGCTCAGATAGGAGATATCGTCGGTGATAGCGTTGATACGCTCGATAAACTCAGGACCGAACACTAACATACGAACGTCGGCAAGGTCAAGACAGTATTTTATCTCGTCGGACGAATATCTGTAGTTCATCGGAACGACGAGCGCACCCGTCTTGAGAATACCGAAATATATCGGAAGCCACTCAAGGCAGTTCATAAGCAGGATAGCTACCTTATCGCCTTTTTTGATGCCGCGCGTAAAGAGAAGATTGGCAAAGCGGTTAGCCTTGATATCGAATTCTCTCCAGGTAAGCTCGCGGCGGTACTTTTCGCCCGCCGATGACGTTTCTATGAGATTGAACTCACGCCAGGTCATATCCCTTTGCGGTTGCTTGTCGGGGTTTACCTCAACGAGCGCCGTATCGTTCGGATATATTTTGGCGTTTCGCTCCAGAAAATCTGTGATAGGCATATTGGAATGTCTCCTTAAATTAAAAATTCAACATATAGTATACCACAAACTTTCGGTTTTGTCGAGTAAAACGGCGTAATTTTTTGTATTTTTTTGCGTTTTTTTAAACTGCTCGTCTTCTGCGCATTTTTATACGGCTTTTTTTGGTGAAAATATGCAGATATATATATTTCTATTGACAAAAGTTGTATAATAATGTATACTATATATAAAGATATTAGGTATAAAAATACTCTGCGGCGGGATATTTCTGCCGCAAAAAATATTCCGTAGCAGGAGGATCTGTATGGTCCATTTACTTTTGTCGCTTTCGGTATTTCTGTTGTTTTCTGCGATAGTAGCAGTGGAAATAAACCGAAGCATCAAGCGTGGCTTTATAAAAACTTTAATATCTCTTTCGGGAATCGTATTGAGCATCGTCATTGGAATCTTCGGCGGACGGTATTTGGGCGACGTCCTCGGCAGGTACGCCCTGAACCTTATGAAAAAATATTTGTTCAAGGGCACTTACATCGGAGGCTCGATAAATATGGAGAACATAGCTTCTATGCTCGTTCAGGCTATACTGAGCTCTGTATTTTTCGTCGTGATATTCTTGGTCGCTCGGGGACTTTTTGCGATCGTTATGGGATTGATATGCAAATACAAGCTTTCCGATACGGCCGCTACGAGTGTGCGTGAAGACAAAACGCGCCGCACGCGTGCTGAAAAGTGGAAGAGCGTTATCGCCGGTGCTGTATGCGGCATACTTATGACCGCTTCGATAAGCTCGCCCGTGCTCGGTGCTTTCGGACTTGTGCAGAACGCCGTGAGCATAGCGGACAAGATCGATATAAATATGTGGGAGGCGTTCAGAATAAGAGAAGAGCAGGTAAAGCTGGCTGACGCGTATTCCCGAAATTTCCCCTCGGTATTCGTATACAGTATGGGTGGAAAGATGATATACACCGCATCGGCAACGGCTAAAGTGAAAGGGGAAACGGTGTCGGTCCCGCTTGAGATGAGCGTGCTTGAGGACAGCGTTGACGATATTATAGGCGTTATACGGATATTCGGTGAGGACAGGAAGCTTACCGAAGAGGACGTTGAGTCGCTTGACCTTATTTGTGAGCTCGCCGATGATTCTGTGATATTCAGACACGTTCTTGCCGAATATATTCAGACGGGAACGCAGAGCTGGCTGAAAAAGGGAAGCTTTATGGCAGTTCCCGCTCCGATCGTCACCGCAACCTTTGACTCTCTCTTTTACGAGATATTGCGTATATGCGCGGCTACGAGTGCAGATACGGTCGGAAACGACGTAAGAACTCTCGTGCATATATACGGCGACATACTCGAATGCTCGGAACACGATAATATCGTCGATGCGATCACCTACAGCGATATTATGATGGATATAAATAACGAGCTTAAGAAAAACACGCGAATGAACAGTATGCTCGTAAGGAGAGAGCTTTACGACATAATCGTAGCGTCTATGGCGGCTCAGATGATGTTAAAGGATCAGTGGAGTACGGACGCAGGCAAATACGTTGCTTTTCTTGATTCCGTCGCTTCCTCGGCGACCAATGCTATAGATAACGGAAATATGACTCGCGATCAGCGTATAGCTGCGCTTGCGGGGGAAATGAATTCGCATTGTCTGGATATGGGATATCAGTTTTCATATTCGGCACTAACGTTAGTTTCCGAGGCTATCATAGACGAATTTACGGACAGTACTTCCGAGGTAACTGCGCGTTCGATCGCTGTCTTTTTTGGCGGAACTATATTAGAGGATCTTTTTTGAACAAGATCGAGTAAAAACGGAGGGAGACGCGTATGTTTAATGCGTTGACAGATGTGATTTTGGCAAAGACCACCGTATACGTCAAGGTGGATTCTATAGTTATTTACGTATCGTGGATAATGATAGCCGTTACAAGCCTTATACTTTACGTTCTTGCCGTTTCACAATGGTTGCCGAACCTGCTCATAGCTAAAAGGCGGGTATCGGGCAAGATCGCTGACAGAGGGATAGGAAAATACGTTTTTCCCGAAGGCAGAGGAGTGGCTTATGAAACGGGACGCACAGGCAGAGGATATATAAAGAAATATATGCTGTTCTGCTACAAGGGAAAAAAGTATCTTCGTTGCTCGTTTGACGGGGCGGTGCGCTCGGCTTACGTTGAAGTATTGGTATACGACAATCAGGATAGGCTCATAGAGACTACGGATATTTATCTGAAGGTAGGCGATACGCACTATTCAGAGGCAGTAACGCTTCCCGACGATACTGCTTATACGACTCTTTCGCTTATAAAGGTAAACGGAATTGCATTGAAAAAAAGCAAGGAAGACCGAAAATGGTTCTCGGAGCATATGCTCAAAAGGAGAACGCTCTTCGTTTTGTTGACGTCGTTGGCTACCTTTATTGAGGGAAGTGTTATAATATCGGTTATAAGATATTTTCTCGATCTGTTTTTAGAGAACCAATATAAGATCACGTTCGAAGAGTACGTAGGCAAGAGCGGAGACGGCTTCGGGCTGTTTATCACCTTCGCGGCGGCGGCTTTTGTTTCGATCATCGGAATATTGTTGCATTTGAAAAACAATTGACGGACAAGGAAGAGAAAGATGGAAAGAGATTTCGATATACTTTCAAAGGGAGTTTACCGACATTCGTATATAAGCGATTTTTTGTACGTTAAGTACTATATGTTCGTGCGTAAGAACGGGAAAAAATATCTTAGCGTGCAGATAGAAAACGGCTCGGATGCGGTCTTTGACAGCATCAGCTTTACTGTCGTTGCTCTCGATATGCAAGGAGAGGTCATAGAGCGCATACCGGTGACCTACAGTGACATCACTCTAAGACCGAAGGATACCTTTACGGGTGAAAAAATGATAAGGGTAAGCTCGGAATGCTCGGATTTTAAAATAATCTTTGACCGCGCGTACTCCAATGACGTGCTCTATTCGGAGCAGGGAGGACACGTGATGACGCGTTATGCCAGAAAAAGCGCGCTCAGTCTTGCACAGATATCTGCAAAAAAAGACAGCGCTCCAAAGCCTGTAAGGAAAAAGGGATTTCTTATGGCGCTTGCCGCGTTGGCGGCTGTGGCTATTATCATAGGCGCAGACCTCGCTTATATTTTCGGTTCTATTTCGGCTGAGACCGAGAGGCGCAGAGAAGAGGCCGCCGAAAAATACGAGTGGGAAGAGCAGGATGAAGTAAATTACCTCGAATAAGAGGTCCGAAACCATCCCCTCTTGAAAAGAGGAAATAAAAATACGCTTTAAGTGGAGTAAAGGATGCTGAAATACGAAGGTATCGTAAACAGGCTCAGTGAAGGTGAAAAGATAAATATTCTCACCGATCTTTCGGGCTTGAGCGACAGAGAATTGATAAATATGGGAATACCTGCCGTAAGAGCGGGAGAGCTTGCCTCAATGACCGAAAATATTTTTCCGTCCCCTGCGGCCTTGGCGGGCTCGTGGAATTGCGAGCTTGTCAGAAGGGTCGGCGAGGCATCGGCAATATATATGGCATCCAAGGGCGTCGGGATAGCTATCACGCCTGCGGCGAAAATAAAGATCGACCCGTACGGCACGGCGCTTTCAGAGGACGTACGTCTTGCCGCAAGTCTTGCAAACAGCTATGCCGTCGGCGCTGAGCGCGGTGGACTCAGACCGTGTATTTCGGAGCTTGGTATAAGTGCGAGCGAGACTGCTTGGCTTGACAGAAGTCCTGATGAGAGAATTATTTATGAGTACGTCGCAAGACCGTATATAGAAGCACTTTCCGAGCGCCACGTAGGCGTTTGTATAAAAGAAGAAACGCTTGCGGGGGAATACGGAGAACGCAGTCAAGATCTTATGAAAATGGCTGCCGGCGGAAAGCTTGGCGAGGCTGTCGCCGTACTTTGCTGTAACGCGAATGCGGAAAATACGGTACGGTATATAAATCAAGGAATAATTTGCTTGAAAGGCTCGGGATATGCGCTTCAGGCGGCACTCAACAAATATACGAAGATAAAGAAAGCCATTGATCGCGGTGAGATGGGGGACGAGGAGCTCTTGGAGGATATTGAATGCGGAAACGCGATATCTCCCGAGATGCTTGATGCCGCAGTAGACCGCACCATAGCATTCCTTTCGGAGCTTATGCCGAGATACGCCGGCGAGCAGGAGGCGGAGCGAAAAGTAAACGAGCTTGCGCCCGAGGCGGCGAGAGAGTCGATAGTGCTCTTGAAAAATGCGAACGGTCTGCTTCCCATTCAAAAGAGCGCAAGCGTAGCGTTGATAGGCGATGCGGCGGTATCCGACAGCGCTTGGGTCGAACGCATTTGTGCGAGCTTGCGAAAAAGAGGAGCTGACGTAATAGGAGTTGCGCGGGGGTACGAGAAGGATTCGGAGCTTCCGAGCACCGAACTGTCTCAAGAGGCTATCGCGCTTGCCAAAAGAGCTGACCTTACGTTGTTTTTTGCGGGCACGGATAAGGAGCGCGAAAAGTATATAACTCGCTCTAAAAATCTTTCGCTTCCCGCAAATCAGGATATATTGGCAAGTAAGCTTGCACAAAGCTGTGCCAAGCACACCGTTGCCGTGCTGTCAAGCAACTATGCCGTAGACGTTGCTACGCTTGACGAGCTTGGCGCACTGATCCTCGCACCTATCGACGTGCGCGGCTCTGCAGAGGCGCTTGCAGACGCGGTCTGCGGAGTCTACAGTCCGTCAGGAAAGCTTGCAAATTCGCTTTACAGAAACACGGATAGCTCGCTTGCAAAGCAGCAGAGATATATGAATATGGGGGCGAAGGCAGGCCGCTTTATAGGCTACAGATACTACGATACTGCCGAGTGGGATATCGGTTATCCCTTTGGGCACGGCGTTGGATATTCCGAGTTTGCCTATTCCTCGCTTAGTGTTAACGGAGAGGACAGCGTCTCCTTTACACTCAAAAATATAGGAAGAATGGCTGCCGCGGAGGTCGTACAGCTTTACGTCGGCATAGAGTCGTCCTCGTCACTGCGTCCCAAGAAGGAGCTTGTGGCATTCGACAAGATATATCTTGAGGCGGGTCAATCAAAGAACGTAACGTTAAAGCTGTCCGTGCCGTTGGTATTTGACGTCGCAAGCGGAAAAGCCGTCGCAGAAAAGGGAGTATATAACGTATACGTAGGCTCTTCGGTGAGCGACATAAGACTTAGTGCGAAGCTGAGAGCAGGGGATGCCGTGCTCGCGCCGACGCACGAGCCGCTTTCACGCTATCTACAATCTGAATCGAACATTATCTCAGAGAATTATACATTGGAGGCAAGATATCCCGTTATGAAAAAGGCTATCAAAAATATTGCTTGCGGAGCGGCACTTTTGCTGCTTGCCGTATTATTGCAGATATATTGCGTTTCAACAAATACCGTGTCTGCATTTCTTAACGTTATTACCGTTGGAATGATCGGTGTGGCGATCGCGTTTTTCGTTCTTGAGGCGATAGACAGAAAAAGAATCGGCGAAAAAGAGAAGGAAGCTGCCGCAAAGGCTAATGAAAAATGGTTCGAGGATGCGACCAAGCTCGAAAGCTTTGATGCGGATAAGATATTTGCAGACGAGTTCGGAGCCGATCATACGCCCGACGAAGATGAGGTCACGGTAACGGAAAAGCGCAGCAACGACGAGTATTTTGCTCACGTCGATAAGGAGCTTACGTTCGAGACTGTGTCAGCAGAGCTTGAGATCTTTTTGAGAGAGCACGGCTGTAAGCTTGACCGAGTAAGCGTAAACGGTCTGCTTTCGGCTATGGCATCGTCACGTATCGTGCTTATTCAGGGGCTCGAAAAAGGCGAACTTGAAAGACTTATAACCGCGCTGTCACAATATTTTGAGTGCAGTGCGTCTTTGGATAGAGTTGACGGAAGCTATACCGCGCCTTCGCGCATCTTCAATACGAAGGACGCAAACGGTCAGCCCGTTGCTACAGAGACGCTTCGAATAGTTGACGGGGCGAGAGCTGCACGTGAAAAGCTTCATATCTGTGCCTTTGCCGAGCTCGACGGCGAAGCTATGAAAAATTGCTTTGGCGATATTGTAAAATACGCAAAAAGTCCTTATTCCGACAGCGTTATCTCGGCTGTTGAAGGAAAGCACAGATTTTCTGAAAATATCTGGTTTATCGGTGGCTTGAGTGCTAATACCGCTATTGCGGATATTCCGTTGGACGTTGCCGAGGCGGCGGCTGTAACAGAGCTCAGAGTAACTGCCGTGACCCCTGCGGCAGAACCTACCGCAGTTCATAAGCTGACGTATTATCAGCTTGAATTTATGAGCGAGAGAGAAGTCGGACAAAGCGAGATCGGCGAGGAGCTTTGGAAGAAGGTGGACAGGCTTTGTGCATTCGTTGGGGATCTTGTCGAGTATTCAATAGGTAATAAGCAGTGGATGAGTATGGAGCGATATGTGGCTGCGTTCGTCGCTTGCAGCGGTGATGCCGACGAGTCTCTTGACAGAGCTGTGGCGGCAAGGATCTTGCCGTCGGTGCTCGTGCTTACCAAAGACGTTAACGCGGGACTCGGTGACGAGATCGAAAAGATATTCGGAGATAGCGGTGCTGAAGCTTCACGCAGAGCCGTAAGGACTGCCGAGTTGAACAAAACGGTAAAAAATCCTAAGGAGAAGAACTGATGGTAAATTTTAACGGACCTGTGACGGCTATTGCTTTGAAGGGTGCTTTGGCAAAGTTTTCACTTGATTTTCTGCTTTCGGGAACGGCGATACTCGTTTATCTGCTCGTTATAGTTGCAGCCATTGCAATACTCGTTTTTTCTCTTGCGCTCGGTGAACCGAAGGAACTCAAGCGCGAGCAGAAGATCATCGTTGAGAACGCCTCAGACAGTGCGAGAACGAAGGAGACAAAGCAAGAGGAGACGGGCGAGAGATTTTGTATGCTGTCGGAGATAGACAGAAACAGAGAGAAATACGGAGCGAAGAGATACGAGGGCGTCGTAAGCCTTGAATATATGTGCGAAAGCTTTCGGAATTATGCGGCGAGCGAGCTGAAGCTGTACTATGAGATAGAGGATATAAGAAGATTTATAGCAAGTATGGGCGTATCGAGGATGCTTATATTGCAGGGAATGTCTGGAACGGGAAAGACCTCGCTCGCGCACGCATTCGGAGTATTTTTGGACAATGCGTCGGTGGTAATACCCGTACAGCCGGTATGGAAGGAAAGAAGCGACCTGATAGGATATTATAACGAATTTACGAAGAGATTTAACGAAACGCTGTTGCTTGAGAAGATGTACGAGGCAAATTACAGCAAGGATATGTACGTAACGATACTCGACGAGATGAATATTGCGAGAGTGGAGTATTATTTTGCGGAATTTCTGTCGTTGCTAGAGCTTCCCGACCCGAACGAGAGATATCTTGACGTAGTATCGGACAAATGGGAGAGCGACCCCGTACAGCTTATAGACGGCAGAATAAAGCTGCCCGTAAATATGTGGTTTATAGGAACGGCAAACAACGACGACTCTACCTTTGCGATATCCGATAAGGTATACGACAGAGCGATGGTGCTCGATCTTGACAGAAAGAGCGAAAGGTTCGCAGCACCGAGGACCGAGAAGCTGCACGTATCGGCGGAGCAGTTTGAGAAGATGGTAGAGAACGCGATAAAGGAATACGGAGTAAGCAGAAGAAATCAAAAGAGGCTTGAAAGCTTTGACAGATATCTTGCACAGAATTACCACGTAACCTTCGGAAACCGAATAATGAAGCAGATAAGGACGTATATACCGGTGTATATAGCGTGTGGAGGAGAAGAGCTTGCCGCGCTTGACGATATACTGTCCAAGAAGGTCATAAGAAAGCTTGAAGCGCAAAATCCGATATATTTCAGAAACAGTGCAGAGGAGCTTATCTCGTATATGGAAGAGCTTTTTGGTGCGGATGCTATGCCGATATGCAAGGACCATATACACAGAATAATGAGAAATGCTTAAAAACTTAAAGGAAGATACGGTATGGGTCAGTTAGATATATACTACCGAGCCTTGTCGGAATACCGCAAGCAAATAAATTCGAACGCTGAATGCAGAGCTTTTACAAAGACAGTAGCCGATGCATTGGCGTGCGGAGCAGACAGTATCGTCGTAAAACGCCCGATATGTAAGATAAACGAGGATTGGGTAGATGCCATTGAAGAGGGACTCGTTCATATAGAGAAGGCGATAAAGGAAGACAGACAGTTTATACGCTCCTCGGGAGAGGTAGTGCCGATAGAAAAGGTCAAAAACGTTTCGAGAGATTCGGTAGAGCACCTTGCAAGGCACAGCAATCTTATTTCGCGCGATCCAAAGGAGGACGAGAACTTAGTTCCCGACGGACTTTACACGTTGGAGCGTCTTAACGATTATAACGTATATGAAAATCGCTTTCTGTATATGCTTTTGTGCTATCTGCGCGATTTCGTAACGCTCAGATATACGAACATACAAAAGCTTGCATCGCAGTATGACGGAGCTATGAAGCTGAGCGGCAGTGTCCTCTATGCCAAAAGAGAGATAAGATATACCGTTGATCTTCACGAAAAACGGGAGGATGACAGATATCTTCGCGAGAACAACGAGTCGAAGGATATCATAGAGAGAATATCCGCGATACTCAACGCGATCTTGAGCTTTCTTTCCACTCCGCTTATGGAGAGCGTTTCAAAGGTGGCGATGATAAAGCCTCCTATAACCAAAACGAACGTGCTGAAGATGGACAAGAACTTCAAGGGTGCAGTTGCGCTGTATGATTTTTTGATATCCTACGAGGGAGACGGATACACGGTCGAGGAGCGAGAGAAAAAAATATCTCCGCTGACGAATGACGTTGGTGCTGAAAGTGCCGAGATCATAGCGGTGCTTGCTTTTATCGCTTACGAGCACGGACTTGGAATAAGTGAGTCGCTCAAGAGAGAATACGAGCTTGCCGAGCAGAGAAAAAAGCAGGCGGAGCTGGAAAGTCACAGACAACAGCTTGAGCTTGTGAAAAAAAAGGTGCTTCGCTCAGAGCTTTCTGCGGACGAGTATATTCTTGAGCTTGAGAAGCACGTTAAGATGCTCGAAAGCGAAAACTCCAAGATAGAGCCGCTGTACTCCAAGATAGATTCTCTTAAGAAAAACGAGAACGACCTCAAGGAAACTATCGGGCGACTTAACGAAAGGATAGAAGAGCTTGACGTGCAGCTTGCGGATACGGCAGAAAAGCGATTCGCGTACGTAGCGGGCTTTAAGAAGGACTGCGACGAGAAGATAGCAAGTCTTGTTGAAAGGCACAACGAGCAGATAGCGGCTATAAATCTCCAAATGAGTGAGCAACGCGACAACTATCACCGCCAGATAGAGCATATGGAGCGCATTACCGACGAAAAGCGTGCGGAGTATGAGGAATATATCAGCGGAGTTCGGGCGCTCGAAGAAAAAAATCTGTTACTTGAGGCGCGTATAAAGGCTATCAAGGCTGAGCACGGCGAGATGAGCGCAGGAGACGACTACAGCGACAGGGAAAGCTTTAGCGATCTTGAGCGTGAGTACGAGGCGTTTGTGAGCTTTTATGAAAAGCAATGGGGAATTACCAAAAGAAAGATCAGAAAGAGAATACTTTCTCCAAAGAATATCAAGCGTATAAACAAAGCAGGCAAGCAATAATATCAATTATATCAAAGGGTCACGAAAGCTATGAAAAAGGGTAGACGCGAAAGAAAAAAATTGAATAAAGGTATCAAGCTTTTGCTTCTTCTTATAGCAGTCGCTTCGGCAATGCTCGTTTGGGCAGTAGTGTCTAAAATGGTCGTAAGGGTCGGCATATTTGACGAAAGCGGTATCCGAAAGGATATAGCGGGTATCATAGTCGGACTTGTTGCGCTCATAACGGTATTGCTCGTTGTATTGCTTATATCTTTTCTTGTGATGCGTCGCAAAAAAGACGGAGAGCAGGAAGATATAATTATTGCCCATTCCGATGCCTCAGACAGTGCGAGAACGAAGGAGACAAAGCAAGAGGAGACGGGCGAGAGATTTTGTATGCTGTCGGAGATAGACAGAAACAGAGAGAAGTACGGAGCGAAGAGATACGAGGGCGTCGTAAGCCTTGAATATATGTGCGAAAGCTTTCGGAATTATGCGGCGAGCGAGCTGAAGCTGTACTATGAGATAGAGGATATAAGAAGATTTATAGCAAGTATGGGCGTATCGAGGATGCTTATATTGCAGGGAATGTCTGGAACGGGAAAGACCTCGCTCGCGCACGCATTCGGAGTATTTTTGGACAATGCGTCGGTGGTAATACCCGTACAGCCGGTATGGAAGGAAAGAAGCGACCTGATAGGATATTATAACGAATTTACGAAGAGATTTAACGAAACGCTGTTGCTTGAGAAGATGTACGAGGCAAATTACAGCAAGGATATGTACGTAACGATACTCGACGAGATGAATATTGCGAGAGTGGAGTATTATTTTGCGGAATTTCTGTCGTTGCTAGAGCTTCCCGACCCGAACGAGAGATATCTTGACGTAGTATCGGACAAATGGGAGAGCGACCCCGTACAGCTTATAGACGGCAGAATAAAGCTGCCCGTAAATATGTGGTTTATAGGAACGGCAAACAACGACGACTCTACCTTTGCGATATCCGATAAGGTATACGACAGAGCGATGGTGCTCGATCTTGACAGAAAGAGCGAAAGGTTCGCAGCACCGAGGACCGAGAAGCTGCACGTATCGGCGGAGCAGTTTGAGAAGATGGTAGAGAACGCGATAAAGGAATACGGAGTAAGCAGAAGAAATCAAAAGAGGCTTGAAAGCTTTGACAGATATCTTGCACAGAATTACCACGTAACCTTCGGAAACCGAATAATGAAGCAGATAAGGACGTATATACCGGTGTATATAGCGTGTGGAGGAGAAGAGCTTGCCGCGCTTGACGATATACTGTCCAAGAAGGTCATAAGAAAGCTTGAAGCGCAAAATCCGATATATTTCAGAAACAGTGCAGAGGAGCTTATCTCGTATATGGAAGAGCTTTTTGGCGCGGACGCTATGCCGATATGCAAGGACCATATACACAGAATAATGAGAAATGCTTAAAAATAAACTTTAACGGAAAAGAAGCTTGGAATTATGTTCAGAAAATCAAAATTTTTGACACTGATTTGTATATTGACAGTAAGCGCCGTGCTGATGCTCGTTGCGATCATTTCCTTTTGCCTGAGTGGCGCACTGTCTGCTGAAAAACCAACGCTTGTGTTTAGAAGCAATAGCGCAAGGATAGTGTATGACGGAAGCACACTGTCCGATAACGGCTATTCGTTGCTTAGCGGTAAGCTCAAGGAGGGACACAAAGCGAAGGTAAACGTTACGGGATCTCAAGAGGGTGTCGGCAGAAGCGAAAACCGCCTTTACGTTACCATTATTGACGAGATGGGAGCGGACGTTACTGCCGATTACAACGTAGTTATAGAGCACGGTATCCTTGAAATAAAACCGATAACGTTGAAATTCAAGACCGAGGGAGCCGTCAAGGAATACGACGGAAGTCCTCTTATGAGTGACAACTGTACGCTTACAAATCCCGAAGCGCTGATGAACGGAGATCGCGTTCGTGCCGTTGTCACGGGTTCGCAAACAGCCATAGGAACGTCATTTAACACCTGCTCGGTAAAGATCATCGACCTTATGGGAAATGACGTTAGCTACAAATACGATTTCGAGAATGAATACGGACTGCTCGTGGTCTCGAAGATCAATCTTACGGTACAATCCTATTCGTATACCACGCAATATCCCAACGTAGCTGTGTGCAATGAATACGGATATGACGATTGGGTGCTTTTGGAGGGACATAGGATACACGACGTCAAGATATCGGGAAGGCAGGAGGGCATAGGCTCGTCTCCCAATACCATCGATTACGTTCGGATAGTAGATGAAGTTACGGGTAAGTCGGTAGATGAGTACTACAACGTGATAAGAAGCGAGGGAACGCTTAAGGTCGAATCCGATTCTTACTCGGACGATCAACCTCTTGCGTACGTTACGTCCTCAAAGGGAGGAAAGATATATCTGAAGCAACAAAGCTTTGGAGATTATTTGGGTAATTCGTGGGCAGAGGCTCAGAGATACGATAAAACCTTTTTTGGACGTTCAGCCGACTATCTTATGGGTACTGCAATAAACGGTACGACACAGTTCCTTGCGAATGCAGATGACTTCAAAAACAAGGTGAAAGTATCGTGGCTCTATAATGGATTTGGCTTACCGTACTATATGGCGTTAAGGGGTGATCCGCAGGAATACGATCAAACAAGTGACGTTTTTTATAGCTCGTCCTTAAGGGAATATGAAGTTGAAGTGCTTATGCTTCCCGAAAACTTGGAGGTGGAAGCGAGGAAAGAGGGGGAGTTGATGTCGGATTTTGAGCGCGGTTACCGTCCGTACGTTTACGAAAACTATACCTACATCCCCGAGGATACGCTTGCATATATGAAGAGCGTAATAGAGCAAAAGGGCTTTTACGGAAATGACCGTGCTACGATATACAGAGTAGCGGAATTTATCAAGAACAGCGCGTATTACGACTTGGATTTTGACCCTGCGCTCGAAGAGGAAGGGGATATAGCGGTCGCATTTCTGTCAGAATATAAGCGCGGAGTATGCAGACATTATGCTACCGCGGCTACCGCGCTCTACAGAGCGATGGGTATTCCCGCAAGATATACTGAAGGGTTTGCGGTTTCTACGCTTAGCGGTATGAGAGCCGCGATAACTCCCGCTATGCGACACGCGTGGGTAGAGGTATATCTCGACGGAATAGGCTGGATGATGGTCGAAGTTACCGGAAGCAGATCGGAAGTGCACAGTGACGTTGTCAATATAACCGTGAATAACGCGAGCGTAAAGTATGGAAATGCAATTCCTAAGATCACCTACAGAGGATTTGAAAGCTACGCCGCGGAAGGATACCGTTTCGAGCCCGTATTTTCTGAGGTGCCCTACGAGTACGGTAAGCACTCGGTAAGCATAGTCGATTATAAGATATACGATCCGCACGGAGAGGACGTTACGGAGAACTTCGAATTTTCACAGCGAACGGGAACGGTCCAGATATACCGCGACGTCATTTCGGTAAATAATTTTGCTCCCGACGGAAGCGATACGTATGAGTTTGTTTTCGACGGTATTGAGCACAAGATAAACAGTGTAAGATGTACCACGAGCGGATTTGAAAGAATGGGGCTTAAGCTCGTGCTTCTGAGCACCGAGTCGTTAGTATCCGTGGGAGAAGAGCCTATACGCTACGAGATACAGCTGCTTGATGCAAAAGGTAAGGACGTTACCGCAGAGTATAAGGTGGTCAAGGAATATGCAAAGATGAAGATATATCCGCGTCCTATAGAAATAACTATAGACGACGTCAGCGCTCCTTTCAGTGACAGTGAGATAAAGGCATCCTCCTATAAGCTGACCGGCGGAAGTCTTGCAGACGGTCACACCATAAGCTCTATAGTCTTCGGCGGCTCGCAGACCGAGATAGGTTGCTCTGAGTCTTGGGTGTCGGAAATAACCATAAAGAACAGAAGTGGAATTTCGGTAGAGCATAATTATTCTATAAGCTATATTCCTGGAGAGTTGAGAATAACACCGTAAAAAAGGAGGGCATATGCAATACGAAGCCTATGAAAATAAAATAAAAAAAGTCGCTTCGGTATTAGCAGTTCTTTGGCGACACATTGTGCCTATCCTTCTGTGTACGGCGGCTCTCGCGGCGGTCGTTACCGCTATCACCGTTATGAAGGGGACGATAATTTCGGTCGAAACACACGACGTATTTGAATACGGACAAAAGCTTGACTTTGGCGGAAAAGCCTTTTTCGGCCGCGTGAGATTTGAATATTCTGCCGATAATTCGAGCTGGACCGATGAGCAACCGAATATGCCGGGAGAGTACAGGGCAAGAGCATTTGCGCTGGATAGCTTCGGAAACCGAAATTACGGTGACGAATTCGCGTTTGTCATAAAGAGAGGAAAGCTCTCTATAGTCTGCAAGGAGAATACCTTAGTCTACGGCGATAAGCCAACACCTCTTTTTGAGGGACTTGCTAAGGGAGATACCGTAAAAGGCGTACGGTTTTCCGTGGATTCTTATCACAGAACGGACCTGCTTGGCAGTATGCACGAAAGTATAGCTACTGCCGTGGCGACCCCGAACATAATGAATCTTGCTATCGTCAATTCCGAGGGTGAGTACGTGACCGGCGCTTACGATATAGATGCTCTGCCGAAGCAGGTGAATATATCACGCAGAAGCGAGATCCTTCGAATAGAAATGAAGAGTGCAAAAAAAGTATACGACGGTCTGCCTCTTGATAGCAGAAGTCTGTACGATATCACGCAGGGAACTTTGGTAGACGGAGATATTCTGCTCATAGAACAGAATTCTTCTTCGATAGTTGACGTGCAAAAGCTTGAGCTTGCGCCGGCTAACGTCACTATATATGACTCTATGCGGGAAAACGTTACTTTTTTGTATAATATCGAAGTGATAAGCGCTACCTTGGAAATAACACCGAGACCGTTATATATAGAGACCGAAAGTGCAGAGTTTACCTACGACGGAAAGCTGCGTACCTTCCCAAATTACAAAATTCTCAAGGGCGATCTGGTTTATGGAGACTCCTTGAAGATATTGAGTTACAGATCTGTAAAAACGGTCTCTGAGGACGGAGCACCGTACAAAAATGAAATGTACTTTTCGGTCGTAAATTCTTATGGAAATGAAGTAAGTGACAATTATGACATAAAAGTCGATTTCGGCGAGATAACCGTGAATAAGTGCCCGATAACGATAGCCACGGGATCTTCCGAAAAGGAATGGGACGGCAGACCGCTCTCAAACAAAGAGGCGTGGATAATCTCGAATACTGACCTTGCGGTAAATCATAATGTGACAATATCGGGAAATCCGACGATAACGATGATAGGACGTACGAAAAACACCTGCGATGAATCCCTCACGCGTATAACCCTGTCTAACGGCGAGGTCGTCACTAATAATTTTACTATACAGGGATATCAATACGGAACGCTTAACGTCAAGCAGGGCCCTCAGCTTTGCGTGATGGTATACCCTACGACGAAGACTTACAGCGGCAAGAAGATAAGCGTTGATCTCAAAGACGTATGCGTGCCGATAGCGGAAGGAAAGGTTACTATCGATTACAGCCATATAAACGTATCGCTTACCGATTCGGGCACTTATACGCTCGGGCAGCTCAACGAGTTAGCTCATACGTGCCGCGCGCAGATAGACGGAGTGGATTATCCCGTTGTATTCGTCGGATCCGATGCGTCCGCAAACCCCGATCATGCAGTTCTTACCGTTACTCCTAAGGTACTGAGTGTTAGCGCCGTGGATAAGATATTTAATTACAAGGCGGATGCTGTATATAGAAGTGACGAGGTCAATATTACAAAAGGTGCATTGCTCGGCGGGCATACGCTCACGGCAAGGTGCAACGGTGTTATAGAGTGTGTTGAGGGTCTTGAGGACGGATACACGGTAGATAATTTCATAACCTACTGTCAGATAACCGATAATCTTGGAAGAGATATGACGCACAATTACCAGATAGAGATGGTCAAGGGACATTTGGCGGTCATATATTACGACGATCTATAAAAAAGGGGCTGTTTCATTCAGCGCAAAAACACACAAAAATAAAACAAAAGAGAAAACCGCTTTTGCTATCAAATCCGATAACAAGAGCGGTTTTTTTGTAGAATTTTTCGAGACGAGGCTCTCAAAATTCATTTTTATGTGTGTTTTCAGCCGCGTACGCCGAGAAAACGAAGAACACGACTTCTGTACTTGAATGAAGCAGTCCCGATTATTTTCCTTGGAGCTTTTCTTTGTGATACTGAAGCGTATAGAGCTTGTAATATCTGCCCTTTTGCTTGAGAAGCTCTGCGTGGTTGCCCTGCTCGACTATCTCGCCGTGCGAGAGCACGATGATATTGTCTGCGTGCTGAATGGTCGAGAGTCTGTGTGCGACCATAAGCATAGTGCCTATGTTCATCATCTTTTCGAGCGAATCCTGTATTAGCACCTCGGTCTCGGTATCGATATTTGCGGTAGCTTCGTCAAGTATCATTACCGAGGGTTTGTGGATTATCGTTCTCGCAAAGGAGAGAAGCTGACGCTGACCTGCCGAGAAGTTGTTGCCGCGCTCACGGACTACCTCGTCGAGCTTGTCGGGAAGCTTATTGATAAACTTATCCGCGTTGACGTACTCGCAAGCCTTGTTTATCTCGGCGTCGTCAACTCCCTCAAGCCCGAGGATTATGTTGGAGCGGATAGTGCCCGAGAAGAGAAATACGTCCTGAAGCATCTGACCGAAATGGCGGCGCAGAGAGGAGATCTTTATCTTCTTGATGTCTATTCCGTCAATGAGTATCTGACCCTTCTGTATGTCGTAATTTCGGCATATAAGTGAGAGGATAGTTGTCTTTCCGCTGCCCGTTGCACCGACGAAGGCTACCGTGTCGCCCGCGTTTACCTTAAAGGAAACGTCGCGAAGTACCCACTCGTCAGGCAGGTAGGAGAACCATACGTTGCGGAATTCGATATTGCCCTCAACCTGCTCGAGTTCGATAGCGTCGGGCTCGTCTACTACCTCGGGAACTATATCGAAGATAGTAAATATCTTCTCAGCCGAAGCAAACGAAGCCTGAAGTCTGTTGAACTGCTCGGCAAGGTTTTGTATCGGGTTGAAGAACTTGTTGATATAGGAGTAGAAGGAAACGATAACGCCGCTGGTCACCGTCTGACCCAAGAATACCCAGCCGTCGATATATCCGCGCGCTCCGAGATAGAACAGACAGAGCACCGAAGAGATATAGAGCATATATACCATAGGTCTGAATATACCGAAAACAAACATCTGACCGAGCTTTGCTTTTTTGAGCGTTTGGTTCTTGCTCTCAAATTCCTGCTTTTTGCGCTCCTCGCGGTTGAATATCTGAATTATCTTCATACCCGAAAGGTTTTCGGAAAGGAAGATGTTGATATCGGTCGTTCCCGTTTTTACCTTGCGGTGTGCTTTTCGCGAGAATTTGCGGAAGATGAATGCAAATATCACAACGAAGGGAACGAAGCAGAGCACCATCAGCGTGAGCATATAATTGAGCAGAAGCATAGCCGCAAGCACGCCGATGATTATGAAGAAATTCTTGAGAAGATTTACGATTATGTTCGTAAAGGTAATGGATATCGCGTTCGTATCGTTCGTCACACGCGTTACGAGCGTGCCGACGGGTATTTTGTTGAGCTGATTGTGAGAGAGGCTCTGAATGTGCTCGTAGAGGTCCTCACGCATATTGGAAACTATGCGCTGACCTGTCTTTTGCAGTATTATCGACTGCAGATAGGTACAAATCAGAGATACGATAAGTATAACGGCATAAAGTATTATTGCCGAGATAAGATAGGATAGCTCAAAACCGTCTGCCGCCCCTATCGTTTCGATGACCTGACCCATAATGAGCGGGGAGATTATCTCGTGTGCGATGGAGAAGAGCATAAGCAGGAAGACTACGATAAAGCTCTTGGTGTAGGGCTTTGCGTACACGAGCAGACGCTTTATTATCTCGCTGTCCTTCATGTTTCGGTCAAAGCCTATAGCTTCCTTTTTGTCCTTCATAAAGACGTATGCGAATACGAATATAGCGGTAAATACTCCGATTATAGCTCCGAGTATCAAAAGAGGATATAACTCATGCATTTTGAATACCCCCTTCCTCTACGACGGCGTCCTCGCCCGCATCGTCAAGACGCTGGAGCTCAACGAGATTTCGATAGCTCTCGCAATCGCGCAAAAGCTCTGAGTGAGTGCCGACGGCACTCACTCTGCCGCCTTCGACGTAGATTATCTTGTCCATATTTTCAACCGTGCTTATTCTGTGCGCTATCAGCATGGTGGTCTTGCCCTTGCGCGTGTCGCGAAGATTAGAAAGTATCGCCTTTTCGGTATTTACGTCGACCGCGGAGACCGAGTCGTCGAGAATAAGTATCGATGCATTCTTCATAAGCGCACGAGCAATAGAAATTCTTTGCTTCTGACCGCCCGAGACGGTAACTCCGCGTTCTCCGAGAACGCTTTGGTATTTTTCCAAGAAGCCTTCGATGTTTTCGTGAACGTCTGCAAGCTTTGCCGCATTTACGACACCGTCGTGCTCGGCGTTGTCGGTCGCAAAGGCGATGTTGTTTTCAATAGTATCGGAGAAGAGGAAATTATCCTGCGGAACGTATGCTGCCGCGGCGCGAACGTCCTTGATCGGAATGGTATTTATATCCTTTCCGTCGATAAACAGCGTTCCGTCGGGCACGTTGTAGGTCCTGAGTATAAGGTCTACTATCGTAGTTTTACCCGAGCCCGTACGTCCGATAATGCCAACGTTCTCTCCTGCGTTTATTTTGAAGGATACGTCGGTGAGGACCTCGTCGCTTCCGTCGGGGTAAGTAAAGGAAAGACCTTTGAACTCTATGTCTCCCTTGATGTCAGAGCAGGGAACGACGTCGCCGTTATCTACAACATCGGACTTTGCGTTAAGGAGCTCGCTTATTCTCTTGAGCGATGCCTTGCCCTGTGCGTGCATACCGATAAGCTCGGAGACCGCCATAACGGGCCAGATTATAGTTGTGAAATAGCCGATGAACTCAACGAGCTGTCCCGCGTCAAAGCCGCCCTTCCATACGATATATCCGCCGTAGCCGAGTATAACGCAGGTTATCGACTCAATAAAGAGGGTGAGAGAAACGTGGAGAAGCATAGAGAGCTTGGTGTAGCTTACGTTGATATCCTCGTTTTTCTTGCTTATCTTCTTGAATTGAAGCAGCTCGTGGGTCTCCTTTACGAAGGCCTTGATGACCGCTATTCCCGCAAAGGTCTCCTGCGAGAAATCCGAGAGCTCGGAGAAAGCCGCCTGTCTTTCCTCCCACTTCTTGCCCATATATTCGCCCACGATTATTGAGCAAACGAGCAGAAGCACCATAGGTATCATAGAGAGCAGGGTAAGAGTTGCGTCCATTTTGAACATTTTTATAAATGACAGAACGCCGAGGATCGCCGCGTCGAAGAACATCATAATTCCCCAACCGAAGCACTCCTGAATGGTATCAAGGTCGTTGGTGAAAAGCGACATAAGGTTTCCGACCTTATTGACCTGATAATATTGCTGGGAAAGGTCCTTGCAGCGATCGAACATACGGCTGCGAAGATCGGATTCGAGCTTTATTCCCGCGCTGAAGAAGCATACTCGCCACAAAAAGCGTCCGAAGACCATACCGAGTATGACGAAAAGGAGAGGCAGGCATATCTTATCAAGAAGAAAAACGATGTCGAACGTATGGCTGACTCCATCTACCGTGACCGCACCTGTTTTGACTCCGTTGATGACCATTCTGTAAAGCTCGGGGATAACGAGCTGCATATAGTCGACTATAACGAGAGCTATCAGGCCCAAAATGAGAAGCGGCGAATACTTAAGGTAGTATCGGTTTATATGTTTGCCGAATATCAATTTTTTGCCTCCTTATAATATTTTATAACATAATGACACACAAGGATTATTGTACTACAAAAAACGTTTTTTGTCAACAGATTTAGTGCTTTTTTATGATACAATATGAAAGAAAAGCAGCCTTTGCGAATATGATGCAAAGACTGCTCGTTATATTCTTATTTTTTTCGCAGAGATGCTATTTTATCTGCGTTCGGAGTTACGTACGCCGTCCAGTTAGTATGGTAGATAACGAAGCCCGGCTTTGAGCCTGCGGGCTTTTTTACGTGCTTGGCAAGAAGATAGTCTACGCCCACATTGTCGCCCTCTGCCTTGGAGTAAAACGCGGCTATCTCGGCGGCGGTCGTGAAGTCAAGATCGGTAGGCTCGCGCCCCTCGGTAACGAGGAGAACGTGTGAGCCGGGGGTCTTGCGCGCGTGGAACCAATAGTCGTGCTTCTCGGCAAGACGGTGCGTGATATATTCGTTCTGAATATTGTTTTTTCCGCACAGAACGGTCATTCCATCGGGGGTCTCGAACTGCATAACGACGGGTGCTTTTTGCTTGTGCGCCGAATAATTCTTCATTTTTGAAGCGTATCCCGAGCGGTATAGCTCGTCACGTATCTCTGCAAGATCGGCGGGAGATTCCGCCTTTGTCAGTGCCTCGAATACCGTGTAGACGTATTCGAGCTCGCCTTCGCCTATCTCTATCTGCTTTGCAAGCTCTACCTTAGCGGTTTTTGACTTTGCATACTTCTTATAAAATCTTTGTGCGTTTGCCGATACCGACATACGCTTGTCGAGCTCTATGCGAAGCGTCGGGCAGTTGCCCTCTTCGTCCATCTCCTCGTAGTCATCTACCTCGATAAAGCTTGCCTTCTGCGGCAGGCGGTAGAGGTTTGCGGTTATCATATCGCCGAATTTTCGGTATCTGTCACCCTCGGCACACTCAAGAAGCTCTGCTCGCTGAAGCTCGAGCTTTTTTCTTATTCGCGTTTCGGCGTTAGTCAGCAGGCGGAGAATATCCGACGCGCGCTGATGCACTCTTTGCTTGTTGTCTCTGCTTTCAAAATACGTGTCGAGCAGAGCTCCCGCGCTCTCGAAATCTCTTTTTTCGTACGAGCCGTACTGATAGAGCGGTATAAAGGAGTATTCAACGCTTTCGTCTCCGTTGAGTATAAGGCAGGGCGAAAATTCCTTTTCATTTATTGCGGTTTGTACCTTGGAAAATTCTCTCCAGAGGTCGTCCTCAAAGCAATATCCGACGGGAGTGTCGGTATGTCCCGTTGCGCCGAAAACTATCTCACGTGCGACGACGGGGGCTATTCCGCAAAAGGTCGATACGATGAGCTTATCACAGGCACGCTCGCGGGGGGCATTCTCAAAAAAGCGCGAGAACTCTTCTCTTGTGACGTAGCGCGGGTTTATCTTGTCCTGCGCGGCGGGAAGCTCGTAGACCATACCCGGTATGAGCTGACGAACGCTGTCAAAGGAAAAGTCCGCGGTCCTTAGCGCAGTTATTATTTTTTTGTCGCCGTCGGCAAAAATAAGATTGCTGTATTTTCCCATAAGCTCGGCGATAAGATATCTGCGGCACTCAAAGCCCATCTCGTCGCGCGTTTCAAAGCAGAGAAAGGCAACTCGGTCGAAGTCTGCCTGTTCTATCTCGATAAGCTTTGCGCCCTGAAGATACTTTCGCAGAAGCATACAGAACATAGGTGGATTTTGCGGGTTTTCCTTCGGTATTTCTGAAAATCCTATACGCGGATTGTTAGAACCTGCATTTATCAAAAGACGCTTGCCGCCCTCAAAGCTACGCATCTGCAGAATTATCTCGTCGCGCTCGGGCTGATAGACCTTTTCGATCCTTGCGCCAAGCGCGGTCTTTGATATCTCCGATAGCGTACAGGACAGCATTCCTGCATCAAAAGCCATATTTTTCTCCTTTGGACAAGGTTATGAAAACATAAGCTTGTCGACGTCGTCGAGCGAAGCGAATGCAAAGTCGGGCTTGTCCTTGGGAAGAGCCGTGTCTACGTCCTCTTCGGTGGTCTCGCCCGAAAGAACGAGGATAGAAGTAACGCCGAAGCTCTTGCCGAGCGCGATGTCGGTGTAAAGTCTGTCGCCGAATATGCACATCTCGCTGTTGTCAAAGCCCGTCGCCTCGCCTATCATTTCGATAGTTTCCTTGTAGGGCTTGCCGAAATAGGTGGGAGTCTTGCCTGTAGATGCCGTAACGAGAGCGGCGATAGCTCCGCTGTCGGGAATAAATCCGTCCTCGGTGGGACAGTTGAAATCGGGGTGGGTAGAGAGATACTCAGCGCCGTTTCTTATGAGTCGGCAAGCGATATTGAGCTTTTCGTAGGTAAGCGAGGTGTCAAAGCTCGTGATAACTATGTCAGCCTCTCTCGGATCTGCTTCGCCGTTTACGAGCTTTATGCCCTTAGCGGCGTATTCCTCGACGAGCTCGTCGGTAGCTACCATATATACCGATTTTCCCGCGCGGTATCTCTTTAAAAACTCAAGCGTTACGTCGCCCGATGTCATTATCTCGTCCTCGCTCGGCTCAAATCCGAGACGCTCGAGCTTTTTTTGATAGAAAGGGGAGGTGTGGGAAGCATTGTTTGTAAAGAAGAGCACGCGCTTGCCGTTCTGACGGAGATTTTTTATAAATCTCTTGGCAAAATCGAAGGGGATACCGCCCAGATATATAGTTCCGTCCATATCGAATACGTAAAGCTTTTTATCCTTTATTATGTCGGTATTGGGGTTTTTGAATTGCATAGTAAGACCTCTTAAAATATATTTTTAAATATTATACCACATTATTGATTTTTTTTCAATAATATGTTATAATGTTTACGATTTAATATTATTGAAAAATAGGAGGAAGAGAAATGAGGACCGTTATAGGTATAGATATTGGCGGAAGCACGACTAAGATAGTCGGTATCCGCACCGAAGGCACTCATACGGAGCTTATCGAGCCGATATTCGTGCGCGCTACAGACGCGATAACGTCGGTGTACGGTGCATTCGGTAAATTTACTATGCAGAACAATCTTTCTCTTGAGGATATAGACCGCGTTCTTATGACGGGAGTCGGTTCGTCCTTTATTGATAAGCCCTTGTATTCGCTCAGATGCGAAAAGGTGTCAGAATTCAATTCCGTGGGTAACGGAGGACTTTATCTGTCGGGACTTGACGAGGCTATAGTCGTAAGTATGGGCACGGGCACTGCTATTATGTACGCAAAGCGCGTTGGTGAGCATACCGAGACCAAGTATCTCGGCGGAACGGGTGTTGGAGGCGGAACTCTGCTCGGGCTTTCAAGAAGGATGATAGGCGTTGATACCATCGAGCATCTTGAACAGCTTTGCAAGGGCGGAGATCTTTCTAACGTCGATCTTCGCATCAAGGATATGTCAAGCGACCATACCTTCCAGATAAACGACGAGATAACCGCATCGAACTTCGGAAAGCTCTCGGATATGGCAACTCAGAACGATATTGCTCTCGGAATTGCCAATATGGTGGGAGAAACTATAGCTATGCTCGCAGTTTTTGCGGCAAGGAGCTTTGGAATAAGAGACGTGGTGCTGACGGGAAATCTGACGGCAATAAAGGCAATAGCAGAGGTGTTTGAGGGACTCGAACAGCTGTTTGATATAAGATTTATAATCCCCGAGCGTTCGCAGTTTGCAACTGTTATCGGGGCGGCACTTTGCGATAAGGAGGATATTTGAAATGATCGAATTTAAGTGTAATTGCGCCATGGGCGTACATAAAGCTCCGCTTGAGGGCTACGAGATATCTTCGGGCGCTATCAACAAGATACCCGAGATACTTAAGGATTACAACAAGATATACGTCGTAGCAGACGAGAGAACATACCGCGCGGCAGGCGAGAAGGTAGAGAAGATACTCAAGGACTGCGGAAAATATCACAGAACTCTCGTTCTTGACGGCGAGGTAGTTCTTCCCAACGCAGAGACTCTCGGAAAGATAGTTCTCTATGCAAACGAGCCCGGAGCAAAGCCCAATTTCTTTGCATACTCCGAATTGCCCGACTTTATCCTTGCCGTAGGCTCGGGTACTGTTAACGATTCCTGCAGACTTGCAAGCTACCGTCTCGGTCTGCCTTACGGTATCGTAGGAACTGCGCCCTCTATGGACGGATACGCGTCCGCGGGAACGCCCTTCCTTCACAGCGGCACGAAGAGCACTATACAGTGCACCACTCCTAAGTACATAATCGGTGACCTTGATATCCTTAAAGACGCTCCGTTTGATATGATGCTTGCGGGAATTGGCGATATGTTCGGTAAATATATCGGTATTCTCGATTGGGAGATGGCAAGAGACTACTCGGGCGAATATTACTGCGAGAAGATAGCCGACGACGTTATTGAAGCTACCAACAAGTGCCTTTACAACGGCTACAATCTTGCAAGCAGAGATAAAGAGTGCGTAAAGAATATAATGGAGGGCTTCCTCGTAACAGGTCTCGGTATGGCATATACGGGCAACTCCCGTCCCGCATCGGGCTCGGAGCATATAATCGCTCACGCTTGGGAGCTTTACGATATCGAGCACGGATACCGTCCTCATCTGCACGGACTTGAGGTCTGCGAGGGAACGAGACTCGTTGCTATAATGTACAAGATGCTCTATGAGGAGACTCAGGACGCGCATCTTAAGGCTCTTATTGAAAAGTATATTCCTTACTTCGATGCAGTTGAAGAATTCTGCGTGAAGATGAACGTTCCGCCTACGGTTACCGACAGACAGATAATCGTTGACGGTATCCGCCGCGCTCTTATTATGAGAGACAGATATACCATACTCTTCTACCTGCGCGATCAGGGCAAGTTTGATGAGTATGCCGAGAGAGCTACGGATAAGCTTCTTGAGGTTATTGGCAAATGAGACTTGCATTGAATATCCGTGGGGTCAGAGACCTGTACGGAGAGGAGAAAACGGCAAAATACGTTAAGGCGGCAGGCTTTGACGCGGTAGACTATTGCCTTTGTGATATGGCAGACCCAAAGCATATCTTTAATGGCGACAGCTACGAAGAGGAAGCAAAGCGCATAAGAGCTATATACGATGGCGAGGGGCTTCCGATAGTGCAGACTCACACGCCCTTCTGGTTCTCGAATTGGGAGAACGAGGAGCATTTCAACGGCTTCATTATGGACACGATGAAGCGCTCCGTTGCCGTATCCGCACTTCTCGGCGCAGACGTAGCCGTAGTGCACCCCGTGCATTATATGCGATACGAGGGTCGTGAAGAAGAGATATTCGAGATAAATATGAAGTACTATCGCGAGCTTATCCCGATAGCAGAGCAGTACGGAATAAAGATAGCGGTAGAGAATATGTTCCAGATGGACGAGCGCCGTTGGATACATATTCACGATACCTGTTCGAGAAGCGAGGAGTTTATCCGCTACGTCGATACGCTTGACAGCGAATATATCGTAGCCTGCCTTGACGTAGGACACGCAGGACTTCCCTCGGGCGGCAAGGAAGAGCCGTGGGATTTTGTCAGAGCACTCGGACACAACAGACTTCACTCTCTGCACGTTCACGATAACGACTACCGCGGAGACGCACATCAGCTTCCCTTTATGGGCAAGATAGATTGGAACGAAGTGACTAAAGCTCTCGGCGAGATAGACTACGACGGAGATTTTACCTATGAGGTCAGCTCCAAGTGGATAACCGACAGACTTAAACACGTTGGTGAGGATTTTGCCGTAGGCGAGCTTGCGTATATGGCAAGTGTCGGAAAACACCTTGTGAGCAAGGTAGATAAGGCAAGACCTTAAATATAAAAAGACCGGTACGCAATAGCGTATCGGTCTTTTTATTACGCGACATTATGGCGAATATTACAATTTTACAAAACGAATTTTTGCGTGAAATAATTGTAAAATTTGTATTGAAAAATACAATAAAATTATTTTTTATCCTGTATTTTAGCGAATATTTCATTAGAAAGAGTGACGAAATCTGCAACTCCGAGCTTCTCTCCGCGTATGGTGGGGTCAAAGTTGCATTTTACAATTGCATCTGTCAGCTCTTCTTTGGTCAGCTCGCCAAAAACAGAGGCGAGGGAGTTTGGAAGAGTCTTTCTGCGTTGCTCGAAGGAGGCACGGATAGTGCGGAAAAAGGTGTCCTCGTCGACGGGTTTGTAGGGCCTTTCGGTGTGGAGCTTTATACGTACTACAGAGGAGTCGACCTTGGGCGCGGGTATGAAATTATCCGCGGTCACCGTGAAAAGCTTTTCGGGAGAGCCGTAATAGTTTAGCACCGACGTGATAGCTCCACAATTTTTGTCGCCCGGGATGGCGCAAAGACGGTCTGCTACCTCGGACTGTATCATTATCGTGATATACTCGAAGGGAAGGCGCGACTCGAGAAGCTTCATCAAAATAGGCGTAGTTATATAATAAGGAAGATTTGCACACACAGATACCTTGCCCTCGGCAAAATAGGGGGCAAGAATAGCGTCGAGATCTGCCTTCATAACGTCTTCGTTTATTACCTTGACGTTTGCGTGCGAGCCGAGCGTGTATTTGAGAACGGGGATAAGACCGTGGTCGATCTCAAGCGCAACTACGTTTTTATAGCGGAGAGCGAGCTCGTTCGTCAGCGAGCCGATACCGGGGCCTATCTCAAGGATAGTGCTGTTGGCGTCGGTACAGCAGTTGTCTGCTATATCCTCAACTACCATATTATTAGTCAGAAAGTTCTGACCGAATTCCTTTCTGAAATTGAGCGAAAACATCGCCATGACCTGCTTGATGGTCTTTATATCGCAAAGATTCATATCGTATCCTTTATATAGTGAATAGTGAACAGTGAATAGTGAACAGTGAACAGTGAATAGTGAATAGTGAAAAAGTAAAAACCCGAGAACTGTGTTCTCGGGTTTTTGGAGCTGGTGATGTGACTCGAACACACGACCTGCTGATTACGAATCAGCTGCACTACCGACTGTGCTACACCAGCGACTTTAATATTATAATCCAAAAACTCGATTTTGTCAAGGACTTTTTTTATAAAGATGAAATTTTTTTTATATATTTCGGTTGCTCCCCGTTAAGATCGGGGAGCAACCCGATTTTTTTATCTCTGAACTCTGCCCGATGCGTCGCCGCCTGCGAGCTTTTCGACCTCGGAAACGCTGACTCTGTTGTAGTCGCCCTCAACGCTGTGCTTGAGCGCAGACGCCGCTACTGCAAATTCGATAGCCTGCTGGCTGGTCTTGCCGTTAAGAAGAGCATATATAAGTCCGCCGCCGAAGGAGTCGCCGCCGCCTACGCGGTCAACGATGTGGAGGTGGTAGGACTTGGAGAAGCAGTAGTTCTCGCCGTCATAGAGCATTCCTGCCCAATCGTTGTCGTTTGCCGAGATGGAGGTACGCAGAGTGATAGCTACCTTCTCAAATCCGAACTTGTCTGCAAGCTGCTTTGCGACCGACTTATAGCCCTCATGATTGAGCTTTCCGCCGTAGATATCCGAGCCCTCAGCCTCG
The DNA here is from genome assembly GCA_015064065.1 of Oscillospiraceae bacterium. Taxonomy (GTDB): domain Bacteria; phylum Bacillota; class Clostridia; order Oscillospirales; family CAG-272; genus HGM12713. The sequence continues at coordinate 5,214 of SVSY01000002.1, read as the reverse complement.
ATACCGAATACGTCCTTTGCGTCCTCCTCGTTGGAGATACATACGTCAACGTACTCGCAAAGCTTTGTCATAGCCTCTCTTGCCTCGGCTCTCGTCCAGAGCTTTCCGCGGTAGTTAAGGTCGCAAGAGATCTTAACGCCCTTTGCCTTTGCCGCCTTGCAAGCGTCGATGCAGATATCGACCATATTGGGACAGAGCGCGGGAGTAATTCCTGTGAAGTGGAACCAATCTGCGCCGTCGAATATAGCGTCCCAATCGAAATCTGTGCGTGCAGCCTCTGCTATAGCAGAATGAGCGCGGTCGTAGATGCAGACAGAGCCTCTCTGCGATGCACCTTTTTCAAGGAAGTATATACCGACTCGGTCGCCGCCGCGAACTATCTTCGAGGTATCAACGCCGAAATAGCGGAGCGAGTCAACTGCCGCCTGACCGATAGCGTGCTTGGGGAGCTTTGTGACGTAGGTGCTGTCAATTCCGTAGTTTGCAAGCGATACGGCAACGTTAGCCTCGCCGCCGCCGAAGGTAGACTGCATCTGATCGTTCTGGAAGAAACGGTAATATCCGTTGGGTGCAAGTCTGAGCATAAGCTCGCCGAATGTAACAACTTTCATATCAGTTCTCCTTTTTTTCTGCCGCCTCGAGAGCTTCCTTTACAAAGAAGCTTCCGCCGATAGCCGCGATCTTGTCGAATGCCAAAAATTCGTCTATATTGCTTCTGTCAACTCCGCCCGTGGGAATGAACTTTACCTGCGGGAAGGGAGCGGAGAGAGCCTTGAGAGCCTTAAGTCCGCCGTAAACGTTTGCAGGGAAGAACTTGACCGTGGTGATTCCGAGCTCAAGAGCCGCCATTATCTCGGTAGGAGTAACGCAACCGGGGTAATAGGGAATACCTCTCTCGTTGCATATCTTTGCTACCGATACCGAAAGTCCGGGGGAAACGATGAAGGTAGCACCTGCCGCAAGAGCCGCCTCACACTGCTCTGCGTTGATGACCGTGCCCGCACCTATCTCCATATCGGGATAGTTCTTTGCGGCATACGCAATAGCCTCTGCGGCACAAGCTGTGCGGAAGGTTATCTCCGCGCAATTGATGCCAACGCCCTTGAGTGCGCTGAGTATCTTGTCTGTCTCGCCGATCTCCTTGATAACGACGACGGGTATAAATCTTTCCATAATATTTCCTTTCTCTTGCCTTTAGTTAAAAAAGAGTGTTATCGTTTCGTTTTTAGCGAATTTGTATTCAAGCAATCCATCTGTCAGCTTGATCTCTGCCGAGGAGCTTACTTTTGCCTGCTCGGGTCTGAGCTTGAGCAGAAGCGCACGTCCGTCGGGAGAATTTACTCGTACGGTCACAAGCTTTCCGTTCTTCCAGACGATATCAAAGATAAAGCCGCCGCGCGTCTTGACACCGCTGAGTGTTCCTGAGTGCCACTCGGTCGGAAGAGCGGGAAGAAGCTCGATTATACGCTCGTCGGGGCGTCCGAGATGGCTTTGTATCAGCATTTCGGTAATACCCGCAATAGCGCCGAAGTTGCCGTCGATCTGGAAAAAACAGGGGGGATGCATATCGAACAGATTTTCTTCAGTAGAGCCTGCAAAAAGCAGATCCACGTGCTTGTGCGCGCTATCTCCGTCCTTGAGCCGCGCGTAGAAGTTGATTATCCACGCTCTCGACCAACCGCTTTGTCCACAGCCGTGCGCGAGTCGTCTGGCAATAGTATTTTTTGCCGCCTCAAATAATTCGGGAGTGGTCTCGTTGATCTGATCCGAAGGGTGAAGCGCAAAGAGCGGCGACATATGGCGATGTCCCGGTTCTTGCTCCTCGTAGTCCTCGCACCATTCTCGCACCGTTCCGTAGCGCTCGCTTACCTTGAGCGGAGGCAGACGGTCAAGCGTGTCCTCAAGCTTTTGTGCAAAGGACGCGTCGTTGCCAAGAAGTCGGCAGGCGTAGGCGGTCCTTGTCAGAAGAGCATATATTATCTCGAAATCGATCGTTGCTCCCTGAGTCAGCATACTTGTTTTGCACTCGCCGTTTGGCTCGTTATAATAGAATTTGTTCTCAGGGGAATTTGATGGGGAGGTCGTAAGATATCCGTTCGGTGCTTCGCACAGATAGTCCAGAACGAAGCGGCACGCACCTTCAAGAATGGGGTAGATATCTTTAAGATATCCCTTGTCATTGGTGTATTCGTAGTGCTCCCAGAGGTTAAGACACATCCAAGGTCCTGCCATCGGGAAAAATCCACAGTCGACCGAGTCGTGCACGCCCGTTCTGCCGAAGATATCGGTAGTGTGATTTATACACCAGCCGTCAGCGCCGAACTGATCGCGAGCTGTCTGCTTGCCAAACTCGCAAAGCATCTTCATAAAGTGTATCAGCGGCTCGAAGGTTGCAGAGCAATTAGTGCTGTCCGCGGGCCAATAATTCATTTGCAGATTTATGTTGGTGTGGTAGTCCGAGCCCCACGGGGGACGGAATCCGTGACACCATATGCCCTGAAGATTTGCGGGGAGGGTTGCCTTTTTGCCCGAGCTTTCGGTAAGCAGATAACGTCCGAAATTGTAGTAGAGCGTATAAAGGTCGGGATCGTCCGCATGACCTTCTTTAAATTTCGCAAGTCGCAGATCGGTCGGCTCGTCGCATTTAGCATCGCTATCGAGCTCAAAGCGTACCGTGGAGAACCACTTGCCGTGATCCTCAATATGCTTTGCGCGTATATCCTCGTAGGACACTTTTTCGATCCTGTCGATACAGCCGCTCAAAAATGCGCGGTAGTCCTTGCTCTCGTCGATATCGAATTTATTTACGTCGTAGTTGGTGGCGAATGCCGCGTAGAGAATAAGATAGGTAGCATCGCTGACGGATATGAAGCTGTGATGCTCCTCAAGCTGTCCGTCGGTCATTATCTTTATGCGCGCGCCGAACGAAACGCCCTCAGCACCCTCGCCGCGAAGATCGTCGGTCGCGTAGGTAACTCTTCCGTTGAGCAGGAGCGTGTCCTTTGAAAGTGCCGCTGTGTATGCGTCCTGCTCCCGCTTCATCGTTACGTTGCAGGAAAAGGACTTGTCCGATGAGCAGATGCGATATACCATCGCGTCGTATTCTTCGCTGACAAAGCATTCACTCGAAAATTCAGCGTCGCTCTTTTTCCAGGTCGCCGAAGCGATAGCTGTAGAAAGCTCAAGCTCCTTGTGATAGTCGACGTATTCGCTCTTGTCGTCAAAATCTATGAATATCTCGCCGAAGCTCTCGTAGAAGCGTACGCGAATAGGGTCTGCAAGGAAGGTCCTTCGGCTGAGCTCTGCCGCCTCCTGCAGTCTATGCTCGAATATCAGCTCACGGACCTTTTTCAGATCCTCTGCAGTCGCGTGATTGCGTTCTTTTATCTGCTTACCGCTCCAAAGAGACTCTTCGTTTATTTCAATAGTCTCTTTGTGCGGGTTGCCGTAGAACATAGCGCCTACACGCCCGTTGCCGAGCGGAAGCGCGTGCATCCAATCGTCGACGTATTTATTATACCAAAGCTTTGTAGACATATGGTCTTAAATTATATCAGACTCCCGAGTATGCGGCAAATCCACAGTCGATGGGAAGTACAACGCCTGTGATAGCCGAAGCCGATCTCTCGTCGCAAAGGAAGAGAGTAGCACCGAGAAGCTCGGACGCATCAACGTATCTGCCCATAGGAGTGCCGTTCAGTATTTTTGCACTTCTTGCGGTAGGTGTTCCGTCCTCGTTGAAGAGAAGTCTGTAGTTCTGTGCGGAAACGAGGAAGCCGGGAGCGATAGCGTTGCAGCGAACGCCCGTACCTGCAAAGTGGGTAGCGAGCCACTGAGTGAAGTTGGAGATACCTGCCTTAGCGGCGGAGTATGCGGGGATCTTGGTAAGAGGGGTATAAGCGTTCATCGAAGAGATGTTGAGGATACAGCCGCCCTTCTTTGCTACGAGATCCTTTGCAAATACCTGAGTGGGAAGAAGAGTGCCTTGGAAATTGAGCTTGAACACGAAGTCAACTCCGTCGGCAGAGAGGTCGAAGAAGGATTTGCCGCCTTCCTTTGCCTCGTGGTGATATTCGTTATCGGTGGTAGCTCTCGGATTGTTGCCGCCCGCTCCGTTTACGAGCACGTCGCACTCACCGAGGTCGGCAAGAACTGCCTTGTGCACCTCCTCAAGAGCCTCGGGATCAAGAACGTTTGCCTTGTAGCCCTTGCAGATATATCCCTCTGCGGTGAGCTCGTCAGCGAGAGCCTTTACTGCGTCCTCGTTGAGATCGAGTGCGGCTACCTTTGCGCCCGACTGAGCGAAGGCTCTTGCCATAGCGCCGCAGATAAGACCGCCTGCACCCGTTACTACTACTACCTTACCTTTATAATCTACGTTAAGCGGAAGATTTATCATAACAGTTCTCCTTATTATTTATCAAATTTTTCAAGCATATCCCAAACGCCGAGCATATACATAATGCCGAGAGCACGGTCGTAAAGTCCGTATCCGGGACGTACGTTTCCCGGACCCTCGTTCCACAGATGTCTGCCGTGGTCGGGGCGGATATATCCCTCATATCCGCAATCGTGATATGCTTTGAGAATGTCAAGTATACCGGTATCGCCGTCGCAGTCGCGGTGGCTTGCCTCGGAGAAGTCTCCGTTTTCAAAGTGTTTTACGTTTCTAATGTGTGCAAATGCAATTCTCGAGCAATGCTTGCGAACTATGTCGGCTACGTTGTTGTTCGGGTCTGCGTTAAGGCTTCCCGAGCAGAGAGTCAGACAGTTATACTCGTCGTCGACCATCTTCAAGAAGCGGTCGATGTTCTCCTCGTTTACGAGCAGACGGGGAAGTCCGAAGATATCCCAAGGCGGATCGTCCATATGTATAGCCATCTTGATGTCGCACTCGCGGCAGGTGGGCATTATAGCTTCAAGGAAATACTTGAGATTTGCCCAGAGCTTTTCGTGATCTACACCCTCGTAAGCCTTGAAGAGCTCGTCAAGCTTCGCCATACGCTCGGGCTCCCAGCCGGGAAAGGACATATTGTATTTCTCGGTGAAGTCGAGAATATACTTCGCCATAGCGTTGTAGTCGTCCTGTATCATATTCTTTTCGTAGAAGAGTGCGGTCGAGCCGTCTCCTACGGGGTGGAAGAGGTTGCTTCTCGTCCAGTCGAATATGGGCATAAAGTTGTAGCATATTACCTTTACGCCGAACTTTGAAAG
>SVSY01000089.1 GCA_015064065.1 Oscillospiraceae bacterium | reverse complement strand
GTGAGCTTTTCAAGCTCGGTGTAATCACTTATAGAAAGAGAGGTAAGCGATATCTCGTCGTATCCCGTAGACTCAAAGAGACATCTCGCTTGCTCGTTGAGCACCTCGGGTGATTTTTCTCTGACGGGTCTGTAGATTATTCCCGCCTGACAGAAACGGCAGCCGCGGATACAGCCTCTGAATACCTCAAGCATTATTCTGTCGTGCACCGTCTCGATATAAGGCATTACGACCTTATCGGGAAAATACGATTTATCCATATCGGTCATTATTCTCTTCTTGACCGTCTTTGGAATATCGTCGTATACGGGAGTGTATGCCTTTATCGTTCCGTCCTCATTGTAGCTGACTTCATAGAGTGAAGGCACGTATATACCCTCAATAGTTCTTGCTGCCTCGTAAAGATACGCCTGCTTTGTGTATCTGCCTTCTTCCTTCATCTTTATGTAGAGGCGGCAGAGCTCAGGAAGCATCTCCTCGCCTTCTCCGATATTAAAAAGATCGAAGAAATCTGCAACCGGCTCAGGATTGTACGCACACGGACCGCCGCCTATGATTATAGGCATACTGTCGTCTCGGTCGCACGAACGCAGAGGAAGTCCTGCCAGATCGAGAAGATTTAATACGTTGGTATAGCTCATTTCATACTGAAGAGTAATACCTATCATATCAAAATCGCTGAGCGGATCACCGCTCTCGCACGCGGTGAGCGGGATATTATGCCCCTTCATCTTTTCCTGCATATCCACCCACGGTGTATAGACACGTTCGCACCATACGTCTTCCTCCTGATTGAGAACTCCGTAAAGAATGCGCATACCGAGGTTTGACATACCTATCTCGTAGGTATCGGGAAAGCAGAATGCAAATCTTGCCTTTATCTTTTCTTTATCCTTGATTATCTGTCCGTACTCACCGCCCGAATATCTTCCGGGCTTCGTAACGGATTTGAGTATACTGCTGATGTTTTGGTTCATTTTAGTTTCTTTCCGTTTTTATTTACCTTTGATTTTTTTGATTTGTCTGTCTCTTGTTCTAAGTCTGCTCTGTATGTTTCAAGCGTAAATCTGTCTGTTCTCGGAAGCGAGAAAAATACAGTTGCCGCCACTGCGCCGCCGCAGATCAGCCAAAACAAGAGCAAGTAAAACTCATTTATTCCGGCATTCCAATTAAGAAACAGACTTGCCATCGAAATTGCAGCTCCAACCGCGCCCAATGCATAGCAAACGAGATTTACCCTTCTTCGCATATTTACCGTACGTTTTGCATTTATCGCAGCCACCACGAGATTAAGTCTCGATCTTCTTGCTATAAGTCCGCTACAGTTTTCTTTTACACCGGATAAAACGTCCTCTTTGCGACGCAACGAGACTCTCGTAATATCCTCGACTCCAAGACGTACTACGCTTATGGGAGGAAGCTCCTTGTCGCGAAGCCTTGCAAGCAGCTCTGTACTTATCATAGGATCGAAGCTCTCAAGAACGCAATATATACCGTCCTCCTTCAATCTCCAAGCGAGCATTTCAAACATTTCGTTTACGACGTACTTTACGATTATTCTTCCGCTTGCACGCCCGTTTATCGATACGCAAAGCGAGAATATTTCGTCGTTCTTATTTTTAAAGCTTATTTGTGGGAACGAGATCCCATAACGCGACATAAACTGCTCGTTTCCAACGAGAACGGAATAATTATTGCCAATTACCGCCTCAACTCCGCTCTTTGCCACACGCTTTAATCTGCATTCTCCGAGGCTCTGAGTGTTCCCCATAGAAAAGCTGTCGCTAAGCGGGCCGCCTATTGTGGAATAAAGAGAATTGAGACAGGATACGAGGATATCCTTTGGTGTAGCGTCATATATTGCAATGTTTACGCTTTTAGGCGAGCATTTTTCAAACACATGCATATCTTCAAATACGAACATATTGCAGTCGGAATACTCGCTTGCGCTGCTTTCAGATGCAAACGCAAAACCCGATCTTATATTTCTCGCGTTGAAGGCTCTGAACGGCAACCACACCGAAAGAAGCGCCGTGATTGGAGCTGTCATAAACAGAGTTGTAAGCATAACGTCCACTGCGGCATACGCCTCGCCCTCAAACGACGGCAAAACGAGAGAAAGTATTCCTGCCAGCACGGAAACTACCGCGGACGGCAATATCATAAGCGTGACCGAGTGCTGCTTAGCATAACTCTTAGATTCAGAATTAAAATATTCGGTTGCCAGCTCTATCGACGTAGGATAGTATATCGTCTGTGAAGTATCGAGTCCCCCGCGATACATCTTCTCTGCAAGAGAGTTCTTTCCTTCGCTTCTGCGCAGAGTAAAGGTGCTCTTACGAGCTTCCTCCGCTTTTTTCGTACCGCTACCGTCAATAATATCTTCAAAGAAAAATCTGTAAGTAGCTATCTCATAAGTAATATCGGCACATTCCGCAGCCGTAACGGCAAAAGCCAAGAACGCCAATACAAAATGAAATACGTATGGAGTTCCTATTTTTACGGTTGCTATCATACAGTCGTATATCAAAACGACAGCGAAAAGCAATATTATCATAGAATAGCTATCGGGACGGCATGTAAATAGCTTCTTCGCTCCGCTCCAAAGCTGTTTTACCGACGGAACGAGCGCTATTACCAACAGCTGTAAACCGATAAGCACGTAGGAAAGGAAAAATTCCTTTCTGTCCATAATACCCGGCAGGTGAACGCCAAGTAGCGGCAGACCGTCATATATCAACAGCACGCCGCACAGTATTGCCGTGACCATCATACGCACGAGAATTCCGCCTCGAGCCTTGCGTTTTTCTTCATATACGGAAAGTATCTTCTCTTTAAGACGTTCTTCCGTCTCTTTTTGATGTGCATCGTTATCCTCAGAAAGCGATGCTTGTACACTTGGGATGCTGTCTATAGACTCGTTCAGTGATATATCATCTATATCTTCTTCGCTTGCGAGCTCAAATATCTCCTCATCGCAGCCAAGCTGCAGTAAAAGCGAAAGTTCGGCATCGGTGACCTTGTATTTAGGCTTTTCTTCCTGCTCGTCCGAGAACTCACCGAGCAATTCTTCGATCACCTCGTTTTCCGTCTCTTCAATGCCGACGGGATCGGTGCTATCATCATTGACTACACTCGATACAGTATCATAGACAGTCAGCATCTCATACGCGGGCTCTTTTGCAGTCGCCTCGTCTTCGCTAAGCTCAGCGTCGCTATTCTCCTCCCACGGAACGTCGTCGTTATCCTCATCAACGCCGTCTTCCTCCAAAGCCAAGGGAGTATAAACGATATCATCTTTCTCACGTGTTTCGGTTGCAACTGCAAGCTCATCGAAGGTAATATCGTCGTCGACCTCTTCCGATATCGTTTCAAGAGGTATAGTCTCAAGCTGTATATCTTCGACTTTATCAGAGAGCGGGAGCTGATCAAAGGTAATATCCTCCTCGATAGCTTCTTCCTCTTCCCTTGCCATTTCATCCTCAGAAAAACGGCGGAGCATCTCGATCTCCTCCGCTGTCAGCGGAGCATCATCGTCTTCGTCAAGCTGGGCAAGATATTCTATCTCTCTCGCTTCCTCAAACTCTTCTTCAAGCTCTTCTTCGGGTTCTTCTTCGGGCTCTTCTTCGGGCTCTTCTTCGGGCTCTTCTTCGGACTCTTCTTCGGGCTCTTCTTCGGGCTCTTCTTCAGGCTCTTCTTCAGGCTCTTCTTCAAGCTCTTCTTCGGGCTCTTCTGCCTCTGCATTGTTAGCATCTGCCTCTGCCAAAAAAACGTCGTCTATCTGATACGTATCCTCAGCAGTTTGAGAATACTCGTCTTCTTGTGCAGAATATTGCATTCTAAGCTGTTTTTTAAGATCCTCGTCCGAGATAACGTCATTTTTATCCTGTGTAATTGGAGAGTCGTCAAAGATATCGTTTTCACTGTTTTCGGAGTAAGAACGCTTCAGCATTTCAAGCACTTCCGAAATATTCTGTTCTTGCGCAGCGTCTTTGTCTTTTGCCATAGATTACCTCCGTAAAGTTGAGATGTCTTTAATATCAGCTTCTGTGCTGCCTTGAAACCTCTGCAAGTATAACAGCTGCTGCCGTGGAAACGTTAAAAGAATTTACCTTTCCGTACATAGGGATCGACGTTATATAATCCGATCTGTCCTTTACGATCTTAGAAACTCCGTCACCTTCGCTTCCGAGAACTATCGCACAAGGACATCTGAAGTCGGTATCGTAGTACGCCGCTCCGCCCGCTTCTGCCGCGAATATCCAAATACCCTTCTCCTTGAGAGCATCAACGGTTGCGGCAATATTTGTCACTTTGGCTATTGCAAGATGCTCAACGGCACCGCAGGATGCTTTACTGACCACGGGAGTAAGGCCTACGGCGCGGCGCTTAGGAATTATAAGTCCGTGTGCGCCAACTCCCTCGGCACATCTTATAAGCGCACCGAGATTGTGGGGATCCGTAATTCCGTCGGCTATAACGATAAAGGGCTTCTCGCCTCGCTCTTCCGCTATAGCGAGAATATCCTCCACGGTACAATATTCCTTTTCTGCCGCCATAGCGACTACGCCCTGATGAACGGCGTAATCGGTCATTTTATCAAGCTTTGCTCTATCGGTCTCGACTACGGGGATATGTCGCTCGATCGCCTCTGCTACAAGCACCACTATAGAGCCTTCACGTTCACCCTTCTGAACCAAAAGCTTGTCGACGGTTCGTCCGGACCTTAAAAGCTCACGCACAGCGTTTCTGCCGACTATAAGACCCTCGCTGTTGTCTTCAAAGTCACGCTCTCTTTGCTGCACCCTGTCGTTTTTAGGGTGTGAATTATACGTATTTTTAGAGTGCTTAGCTCCTGAGTTTTTATTGCTGTATTTTTTGTTTTCCATTTATCGTTTATCTCCCGACTTGTCAAGATTTATAAGCTTATCAACCACGTATTTAGGTCTGCGCTTGGTCTCAAGGTATATTTTACCGATATATTCACCGATAACGCCGATAGCAAGAAGCTGAAGTCCGCCTATCGCCCACACTGAAACGACTATAGACGTCCAACCCTCAACGGTATTTCCCGTGAAATGTCGGATAAGCGAATACAAAAGCATTCCAATGCTCGTAAGGAATATAAAAAATCCGAGCACGCTTATCATTCGTATAGGCTTTATCGACATTGAGGTAACGCCCTCAAAGGCAAACGAGATCATTTTTTTGAGCGGATACTTTGATTTTCCCGCAAAGCGCTTGTTACGCTCGTATTCTACAACGTCGCTCTTAAAGCCTATCAAAGGAACGAGTCCGCGCAAAAAAAGATTTACCTCGTCAAATTCGGAGAGTGCCTCGAGTGCTCTTTTGCTCATAAGTCGATAATCGGCGTGGTCGTACACGAGCTCGACACCCATAGTACGCATCATTTTATAGAAGCAACGTGCCGTAGTTCGCTTGAACATCTTATCGGTCTTGCGCGAGGAGCGTACTCCGTACACCACGTCACAGCCCTCTGTATATTTATCGACCATTTTATCGATAGCACCGATATCGTCCTGAAGATCGGCGTCAAGGCTTATTGCGGCATCGCACTCGTCCTTAACGCTCATAAGTCCTGCGAGCAAAGCATTCTGATGTCCCTTATTACGCGAAAGCTTGACTCCGCTGTATATTTCGTCAGCCGAACATAGCTCCTCTATTATTTTCCAAGTATCATCCTTTGAGCCGTCGTCAACAAAGCATATTCTGCTCTGCGAGGATATCTTTCCGACCGCTGCAAGCTCGCGCAGCTTTTCTGCCGTTCGCTTCGCGGTCTCTCCGAGCACCTCTTGCTCATTATAGCAAGGAATGACAAGGTAAAGTTTCATATGTTTATCTCCAAAATTCAAAAATTCGTTCAAAATTCAGATAATTTGCCGCAAGATTTCCCGATTTGTTAAGATAATCGTATATCAGAGCAAAATTTGCTATGAAGGCTACCGCAAGACTGATAACGAAAAATCTTCTGACGAAACGCATAACGACACCCTGCTCACTCTCCTTATGAGTAAGCGCGAGAAGATATATTATCATCATTCCGCCAAGTATCAGCTCAACGGCAAAATCTGCGGAATATCTTACACCGTAGCCGCTTTCCCATATAGAAAAGATTATAATTGCGGGTGCTATAACACACGCAGAAAGTACGGTAAGTATCGCGGCTATGCGTTTTTTCTTTTCAAGTCGCTTGAGTGCGGACAGCGCGCCGAAATATCCGAACATCGGAAGCGCTCTCCAGAAAAGTCCTATCGCGTTGGTATTTGCCACGAAATAGTATCCGTTCACGTCGAGCGTGGAGAAATTCGAAAATACGAACGGAAAATCGGGGTGCACCTGCGGAAAAGCAAAAAGATAATTCCAAAAGCCGATAGCCACGAAATCGGTATGGTACTGTGCTTTTGTAAAATCGTTTATGGTAAGCGAATACTGTATTCCAAAATCAAGTATCGAACCAAACCTGACGTAATTATACGCCATCTGGATACTGCCTATTATCGCGAAGCAAGCAAGTGCCGATACAAGATATACCGCCGAGCTTCCGAGAAGGCTCTTTTTCTCTTCTCTTGCGCTTCTGAGATTTTTGAAAAATCCAAATGCCATAAAGATAAGCGCAACTATGCAATAAAGCGCGAGCGTGGGTCTGCAGAGCACCGCAAGTGCTAAGCAAAGCGAGGACAGGCAAAGTGAGACCTTGCTTATTCTTCCCTTACCTATCACTCCCGACCTGATAAGGAAGTAGCCGCCCATCATAGTAAACATAAAGCCCGATGCCTGCGCGATCTCGTAAAAGAGCGGCGAACAGAAGCAATACATTATGCCGGATGAGAGCTGAAGTATAACGAGTGAGCAGATCGCGATACCAAGCGGAAGCTTTGGGAAAAATCTCCTTATTATCTCATAGAACATAAGGCTGAGGAAGACTATACCGACGATCCCGAATATAAGCACAGCCTCGGGAGTCGGGAAATAATATCCCGTCAATAAATTATACGGCAAGAAAAGCAAAAGCACGGGGGCTATGCCGTAGTAGGAATAGTATTTTCCCTCGTAAAGAAGATGATCCCATTCGTACGGTATCTGTTCTTGAAGCCTTATGCTCCAATCGTAAGGATTTTGAAGTGCTAAAAATTCCTCGCTCGGAGCTTCGAGCAGATGCACCTGCCCCGCCCTGAAAGCGTCAACAAGTCCTTGCGTTATCTGATTTCCCTTCGTAAGAGCAAATGACGAAAAAGGATGTCCGCCGGAATTTACGTTATAAAGGATAGTCAGCGTAATAGCGATGAGTGAGAAAACACCCGAGGTAACGGCAACAGCACCGACAAATGTCTTTTTCTTCTTTTGCGTTTCGCATTCAAGCGTCGGGAACGTGCAAAGTGCATAAAGAGCAAAGGCAAGACCTACTATAGCAAGAAGCCTCAAGCTTGAAAACTCCATAGGTTTCGGCGAATTGATCGTTATAGACTTTACCTGAAATACGTCGGTCTTAGCCGTGGAGAATTTGAAGCGTATGTCCTTTACCTCGCCCGAAAGATCGAGTATGATATACTCGCTTCGCTCGTTTGAACGTATTGCCTTGGCACTTGCCACGTCCATACGGTATTCGGCAGAGTGAGTTTCATCGGTCGCATCTATCTTGACGTCAACGTAGGAAGCAAGTCTCCCCTTTACGTCTCCTTCAAGATAGTCGAAATCTATTCTGACAGTGCCTATCTTTTTATTAAGTCCAATAAATTCAAGTCTTGATCCGCCGCCAACGTTAGAAACGTAATCGGTACGCTCGGAATTGAAATTATATTCTCTCGCTTCGCTCAGATCGAGCTTAGTCTCCTCGTAATCCCCAAAGAAGAGATGGTAGGAATGAAAATTAAAAACAAAGAGTTCAAGACATACTGACACTATCACGAGAATTATGCCAAATCTTCGCGTTGCTTTCTTCTTCGGAAAAATTATAAACAGTGCTGTCAACAGAACTGCTGCCAAAAGGTATATAAAAAGGCTCATATTAAGGACCCCTTCAAAAAACTTTCATATTTACATAACTATACATAGTAATTATATCATAAAAAAGCAATTTTGTACATAGTTTTTTGTAAAGGAATTGGATTTTTTTGCAATAAAAAAGGCAGTCGCCGCGCAACTGCCTTTTATATAAACCTTAACCGAGGGTGGAGTAGTTAGGAGCTTCCTTAGTGATATTGATGTCGTGAGGATGAGACTCCTTAAGACCTGCACCGGTGATACGAACGAACTGTCCGTTACGGCGAAGATCCTCGATAGTGGGAGCACCGCAATATCCCATACCCGAACGGAGACCGCCCATAAGCTGATATACGGTGTCTGCAAGCGGGCCCTTAAAGGGTACACGGCCTTCAACGCCTTCGGGAACGAGCTTCTTATTGCCCTCCTGGAAGTATCTATCCTTAGAGCCGCTCTCCATAGCTGCAATAGATCCCATACCGCGATATACCTTGAAGCGTCTGCCCTGATAGAGCTCCTCTGCTCCGGGGCTCTCCTCGCATCCTGCGAACATAGAGCCTATCATAACGGTACAAGCGCCTGCTGCGATAGCCTTGACGATATCTCCGCTGTACTT
>SVSY01000088.1 GCA_015064065.1 Oscillospiraceae bacterium | reverse complement strand
ACTATCTTTTAATACCACAACCCCTCTCAGTCCGCGTACGCGTCCACGCGGACGCGTCGTCCCCTCTGTCTGCTTCGCAGACGTCTCCCCACACTGTGGGGAGCGACTCCCCAAGGAGAGCCTTTTTATTAGACCCGCTATTTTGCGGCTGTTATCTTTGAAACAAATCCCCACCTTCTCGGTAGGGGAGGGGCTTGCTCCTCCCGATGTCGCAAATAAATTATATAGGCACTCACGGCTACGCACTTACAAACGACCACCCACAAATTGTAGGGGTCGGCGCCCACGACGACCCTTGTCATAATCAAATCACATCGGCATTTGCGTCGTCTGTCTTTGAATACTTACACCTTAAATCTTCTCGCGTAGCCGCAACGGCGGCAGAGCTCCTCGCTCGCCGTCTTTTTCGCAAAGCCCTCGGCTATGCGCGCCGCGCGCTCACTCTTAAGAATTGCGCGGATATCCTCTTCAAAAATATTGCCAAGCGCGATATCCCCCTCGGCATCAAGACAGCACGGCACTACCGTTCCGTCGCAAAGTATGCCGAAATGGTCACCAAGTCCGTAGCAGAACACCTGCTCCCCGCCATCGTCGGCAGAGACGTCGGGCCACTCGAAGCGTTTTCCGAATTCGATATGCAGCTTGTCGTGAATACGCGCTCCGCGTTGGCTTTCACTCTCGTATTCACCGAATTTTTCGTGCAGAGCCTCGAGCACCCAAGAGTTAAGACTCTTCACGTCGGCATCGAGTATTCCGCCCTCAGAAAGATTCCAAAGACGCAGAACGACGAGTATCCCCGCTTTGCTTGCGCGCTCCGCAAAATCAAGGCAGGAGTCGACGTATTCGCGGCGCGCGCGCTCGTCCTCTCCCTCAAAGCTGTGTAGCGAGATATTTATTTTATACGGCTTTGTCAAAAGAAGCTCTTCCGCGCGCTCCCGAAGCAGCGTTCCGTTGGTCGTCAGCGCGACCTTGTAGCCGCAACGCGCCGCGTGCTCGATAAAAATGGGCAAAAGCGGGTGAGTCAGCGGCTCTCCGAGCACGTGAAAATACAGATACTCGGTAATTCCCTTAAGATTTGCGGTAACACGCGCAAATTCGCCGAGCGACATCAGGCGCGGCTCGCGGCGAGTTCCGTGACAAAAGGAACAGTTTTTGTTACAGGTGTTGGTTATCTCTACGTAAACTCTGGAATACATACTTCTCTAAGATTCTTCCTTCTCTTCCTTCTCTTCCTTCTTTTCTCTCTTCACAAGGTAATTCATAAGGAAGATAACGGCGATGCCTGCAACGACCATAAGTATAGACCAGAACTGCGAGGGCGAGAGAGCAGTAACGAACTCGCCGCGCTCGTCGCCGCGCAGATATTCGATAAGAAATCTGAATATACCGTAAGATATAAGATACACGCTGAGGTTATGCTTGAAATCCTTTTTCATCACGAGCCAGAAGCAGATCACGAACATCACCAAGAGGAACGCCGCTTCGTAAAGCTGAGTGGGGTGGACCTTATGCATAAGATCGGGAAACTGAACGCCGAAGATGCTGTCGGTGGGTTTGCCGTAGCAGCAGCCTGCAAAGAAGCAGCCTATTCTGCCGAAAGCGTGAGCGATAAGTATCGAGCACGGAAGCGCCGAGACGACCTGATACAGACGCGTCTCGTATTTACGACGGAAAAGGAAATATCCGATAAGAAAGACGAGAACGCCTCCGATAAGACCGCCTATAAAGGTCATTCCGCTACCGAGTCTGAAGCCTCGCTCGGGGTTGTCGATATAGTTATAGGTCGCTTGAAAAAGAGCGGCAGAGCCAAAGCCGAGCGCGATAGCGGCAATTCCGTTATAGAATATAAAATCCACGAAGCGCGGCTCGACGTTCTTCTTTTTTGCATAGAAATAGAGAGTTCCGAAGGCGCAAAGAATACCGACGGCGATCATTATGCCGTACATATATATCTTTATCGGCCAGCTCTCCGGAAGTAAAGAGTTAGGTAACATATATCCCTCCGTGTTATCAGAAATCTACGGTGTCCGGATCAAGCCCCGAGCCGCCGCAATAAGCCATAGCGTTGATAGCCGCCATATCCTCGTCCGAAATAACGAAATCGAAAACGTGAGTGTTTTCTTCAATTCTCGACGGTGTCACCGACTTCGGAAGCGGAAGTGTGCCGTTCTGCAAGCACCAACGAATGCAAAGACGTGCGACAGATACGCCGTACTTTGCCGCAATAGCAAGAAGCGTTTCGTTCGAGAGCATTCTGCCTGTTCCGAGAGGACTCCACGCCTCAACTACGATGCCCTTTTCCTTGCAGTATTTTACAGTTTCGGACTGCATAAAGCCGGGGTGGAACTCTATCTGGTTGATGGCGGGAACTACCTCGGTCTTGACTATAGACTCAAGGTGGTGGGGCAGGAAGTTTGAAACGCCGATGGCGCGTATCTTACCCGCCTTGTAAAGCTCGGTCATAGCGCGCCAGGACTCAAGATTTATCTCGTCCCAATTCTCGAACTGCGCCTTGTTTGCGGGCCAGTGGATAAGGTAAAGATCGAGATAGTCAAGCCCGAGACGCTCGAGCGTCTTGTCGAATGCCTCAAAGGTGCTCTTATATCCGCGGTCCTTGTTCCAGAGCTTGCTGGTCACGAAAATATCCTCGCGGCGAAGTCCCGACTCGGCAATAGCCTTGCCAACGCTGACCTCGTTTCCGTAGACCGCCGCGGTATCTACGTGTCTGTATCCGACCTCAAGAGCGACCTTGACCGAGTTTACAGCGGTCTCGCCGTCGGGGGTCTGCCAGGTTCCAAATCCTACGCAGGGGATCTTTACGCCGTTGTTAAGTTCATAAAAATCGGTAAGCTTTTTCATAATATTTCTCCTGTTTTAAATTTTATTTTGCAAGCTGCTCAAGGGTATCTCCCGTGAGTCTGTAGGTAGTCCATTCGTCCATGCGCTCAGCTCCGAGCGAGAGATAAAAATCTATAGAGGGCTGATTCCAATCAAGACAGCTCCATTCAAGGCGACCGCAGCCGCGCTCGACCGTTATACGCGCAAGCGTGTGAAGAAGCCCTTTTCCGTATCCTCTGCCGCGGTACTCGGGAAGAACGAAGAGGTCCTCAAGATATATTCCCGCACGGCCGAGAAAGGTGGAAAAATTGTGAAAAAAGAGCGCCATTCCGACGACCGTCTCACCCTCGAGTGCAAAGATGACCTCGGCTTTTTTCTCTTCGAATATCCATTTTTGCATAAGCTCTTCGGTCGCGACCACCTGATCGAGCATACCCTCGTACTCGGCAAGCTGTCTGACAAGCTCGATTATGAGCGGAACATCGCTCTCGTTTGCGTATCTGTAAGAAAAATTCTCAATATTCATATAAACCGTCCAAGATAAAATATCTTCGGAATTATTATATCACATTTTTTTACTCTTTACAAGTAGACGAAGTAAATTTTACGTAAGATGCTTTTTTGTGAAGAAAAAATATTGAAAAAAGATAATTTTCGTGATATAATATGAATGCTCGCTAAAGTTCTTCACGGGAGGATAAAAATGAAGGGCCTTGAATGGAAAAAAGTGATCAAGGAATTTTTAATAATCACGTTTGGTGCACTGCTTGCCTCCGCAGCAATATACTTCTTTATGCTGCCGCTCAATCTCGCCATAGGAAGCGGCTCGGCAATAGCGATGATGCTCAGCACCTTCATACCGCTTCCGATATCGGTGCTCTCGCTGATACTTAACGTGTTTTTGCTGATACTCGGCATATTGCTCGTCGGACGCGAGTTTGGAGTAAAGACCATCTATGCGTCGATCTTAGTGCCTACGTTTTTGGGTATGTTCGAGCTGCTTTTCCCGAATTTCAAGTCGCTGACGAACGACCCTCTCATCGACGTTATCTGCTATATCATAGTCGTCGGAATGGGAATGGCTCTGCTCTTTTCCTGCAACGCGTCGTCGGGCGGGCTTGATATAGTTGCTAAGATAATGAGCAAATATCTGCATATGGACATCGGCGTTGCAGTGTCGCTGTCGGGAGTTGTGGTCGCCGCGTCGTCGATATTCTTCTACGACACGAAGATCGCCGTCATAAGCGTGCTCGGCACGTATTTCGGCGGAATGGTAGTCGACAAATTCATTTTCGGACTCAACATCAAGCGAAGAGTGTGCATAATTTCGCCCGAGCTTGAGAGGATAGTGGATTTTATACTTAACGACCTGCACAGCGGAGCGACTCTCAACGAAATAATCGGAGCGTACGACAGAACGCCGCGCCGCGAAGTCATAGTTATAGTGGACAAGCAGGAATTCAGAAAGCTTATGGATTTCGTAAAGAAGATAGACCCCAAGGCGTTTATAACCGTGTACGCCGTCAGCGATATGCGCTATCAGCCGAAGAATAAGAATAAGCCCCAAAGATAAAAAAGCAACCGACAAATATATTTACTTAAAAAGGAGAAAGAAATGAAAAAACTGAGCTTGATCTTTATAAGCACGATACTGCTTCTTTCAATGGCGCTTTCCCTCGTAGGATGTAATTCCGACCAAAAAGACCCTGCCGAAACGCCTACTGCGGCAGCTACGGAAGCTCCCACCGACAAGCCTACCGAAAAGCCCACGCAGAAGCCCACAGAAAAGCCTACCGAAAAGCCCGTAGACAAGGAGGAGGGAGGCTCTTCCCTTTCCTATACTACCTACGACGTCTCAGAGGATTGGAAGCACTTCAAGCTCGTCGGCAGGACCTTTGACGTTGCGGGCGGAGTCGCTTGCGACTTTACCGCCTCGGGAATAGAGTTCGAGGGCGTTATGAGCGAAAAGGTCACCCTCTCGCTTTCCTGCGACCGAGACACCTATTTCACGGTCTATATTGACGGCGAACGCGTCGAACAGAGAATTTTTGCCAATAAGAATACGACAGAGATCACTATTGCAAATTTTGAGGACGAGGGTGAGCATCACATAAGAGTTCTCAAGCAGACCGAGCCGCAGTGGTCGCTCTGCGTTCTCAAAGAGCTTACCGTTTGCGGAAGGCTCAACGACGCTCCCGCAAAGAAGGATAAATACATCGAGGTCATCGGCGACAGCATTACCTGCGGATACGGCAACCTTAAGATAGACGGCGTTTCGAATTCGGGTGCGCTCTATCAGGACGGAACTCAGACCTACGCTTTCCTTGCCGCTGAGGCACTCGGTGCTGACGCTTCTATCGTCGGCTGCAGCGGAATAGGAATAGACAAGGGCTGGACAGACTTTTCCGAGTCGGATTTCTACCCCAAGGCATCCTTCTACAGAGACAGAACGGGCGCGGACTACAATTTCTTCCGTGCACCCGATCTCGTTATCATCAATCTCGGAACTAACGACCAGAGCCGCGGAAGCACCGAGGAAGACTTCAAAGCAGGCGTTCGTGAGCTCATCGAATTCGTCCGCGACTCTTACGGCAAGGATATGCCTGTGGTATGGGCGTACAATATGATGGGCAACGGTCGCTTTGATTGGACGAAGACCGTTCTTGAGGAGATGGGCGGCGAGGCTGCAGGCCTGTATTCCGTCGAGCTCACTTACAACAATCAGGGCGGCGTCGGACACCCCACGCTCGAGGCTCATATCGAGTCAAGCGAGATACTTACCAAATTCATTCAGGATAAGGAAATTCTTGGCGAATGATAAAATAGTGAAAATCTATTGACAAAACCTTAAGTTTAGTATATAATTTAACATACAGTTGTAGTAAATACAACAAAAATAATTTTAGGAGGACATTATGAAAAAGACTTTACTTATAGTTCTTTCTATCGTTCTTTGCGTTTCTATGCTTACGGGCTGCTTCTCGAGCTTCAAGGAAGAAGCCAAAGAGGATATAAAGAACAACGTTGAAACGGCTAAACCCAATACCGACAGCAATACCGACGGCAACAATACGGATACCCCCGTAGACAGAGCTAATATGCAGGTCGCTATCGACTCCTTCAATAAGATCGATCTCTCCGCTTTCGGCGAGATCCCCACGGACTACGTTGAGACTCTCAAGGAGCTCATCAACGAGGTCGCTTTTGCTCTTGAGCTTGAGGCAGAGGGCGATTTCGACGAAAAGGGTGAATTCAGCGCAGACGTAAAAATGAAGGACGGCAAGTTCTACTTCGACATCGTCGGACACGGCGAGAACGAGGAAGAAAACGGTATCAAATCCTTTATAGTATTCGACAGCAACACCCTCGATACCTACGCTAACTTCATCGCCGACGGCGAGTCTGAAGGCTGGGTAAAGCACACTCAGGATATTTCCGAATTTACCGAGCAGCTTGCAGCTGCTTATAACCCCGAGATGATCTCCGAGCTTCTTGGCAAGGTAGTTATCACCAAGCTCGAAGAGAAGTATCTCACCAAGAAGGACGATATGCTCCTTCTCTCCAACGACTACATCATCGACCTTGTAGTTGCTAATATTCCCCTGATCGAAGAGCTCTCGGGCGAAGAGATCGCCGACGATGAGATCGCAGAGTTCAAGGAAGACGCAAAGGAGTCCTTTGAGGAGGTCGGACTTGAGATCTACCTCGGAACAGGCGTTGACAGCATCACGAAGCTTGCCGTATCGGCAAAGGAGGACGATAACTCCTTCTATGCTGAGCTCGTGCTCACCGACGACGCTACCGCTCTCGACCACGTTACCGTTAAGGTAAAGACCGAGCTCGGCGAGGGCGACCTTAAGTACGCTCCCGAGACCGTTATCACTCTTCAGAGCATTTACGACGAAGAGGGTAATGCAGTAGGTCTTGATATGGACGGCACTATCTACGCTGTAGGTTCGGCATCTAGCAATTGGGAGCAGGTAGGCGATAGCGAGGAAAAGTACACCAGAAAAGCTGTTATCCAGAAGATAACTCTTGATTGTGTTCTCGACTTCGGCGCTATCGGCAAGACCAGTGCTGACATCTTCAAGCTCAGCGTTGACGCTGAGCCTATAAAGGCTATAGAGACCGTAGAGCTCTTTAACTACGAGACCGGCGAAGAGAAGCTTATCTCCGCTAAGGAAGGCAAGCTTTCCGAGTATGACGAGAAGATGAACTTGCTCATCAACCTCAAGTCCGAGAACGAGAACAAGATCACCTTCAAGTTTGAAATGTACGAGGGTGATTACGTCGTAGCCGCTAACGGCGAGGCTGCCGTATCCGACAAGACCTTGAGCTTTAACTTCAACGCATTTGAGGACGGCGAGGAGGTATTCTCTCTTGACGGCTCTGTTACCTCTGTAGACGACAGCACCGTTACCTTCAAGCTCAACGTCAACGTTGAGGATGAGGGCTACATCAACTTTGACGGTAAGCTCTACGTTGGCGAAGACGTTGTTCTTCCTGCATTCCCCACCGACTACGAGGTAGTTGAGAACAATCCTTTGTTCGGTTCGGTCAATGAGCCTGAGTATGTACCTGAAGAGCCTATGCAGACCGAGACCGAGAAGTTTCCCGATAATGCAGAATAATTAAAGCATAATTGCATATAATCAAAACAACCCACGGCTTTGTGATATGCACCCCAAAAGTTAGACACTTTTGGAGGTGCATATTTTTATGTCCAAAAAGCAGAGAAAGTACTCGTCAGAATTCAAAATATGTGTTATAATGGATATGCGAGAACACCACCTTGGTTATCGTGAAACAGTACGAAAGTATTGGGATGTAAGCCAAGGACAAGAAGAAAACTATAAAAACATAGTGAAACGGTGGGAACGCATATTCTTAGAAGAAGGAGCCGAAGGTTTAATGAAAGAACACAGAGGCAAATCTAATACGAGCAGCAGACGTGGTCGTCCACCCAAACCTGATAGGAAAGTAGAAGAAGATCTTATTGCTGAAAATCAAAGACTTAGAATGGAGATAGAGTATTTAAAAAAACTGAGTGCCTTAGTTCTTGCGGAAGAGCAAAAGAACGGCAAAAAGCAAAAATAATCTCTGAACTAAGGCAAAAGTATCCGCTTAAAGATTTGTTAGAGCTCTCCAGGATGGCAAGAAGTACGTACTATTACTATCTGAAACAGAAGGATAAAGACAAATACGAAAGCGAAAAACAAGATATATTGGGAATCTATAATACACACAAAGGAAGATACGGTTACAGACGTATTTGTTCTGAACTAAAAGCTAAAGGGACTCCAATTAACCATAAAACCGTATTAAAGCTGATGAAATCCCTTCATTTGCGTGGAAAACAGAGTAAAAACGGCAAGTACCATTCTTACAAAGGAGAGATCGGTAAGGTT
The DNA here is from genome assembly GCA_015064065.1 of Oscillospiraceae bacterium. Taxonomy (GTDB): domain Bacteria; phylum Bacillota; class Clostridia; order Oscillospirales; family CAG-272; genus HGM12713. The sequence goes on along the minus strand of SVSY01000088.1, from coordinate 810 downwards.
GCTGACAATCTATTAAAAAGAAATTTTCACGCAGACAAGCCCTTTGAAAAATTAACAACAGATGTTACCGAGTTTAAGATCGGTGATGAAAAAGTGTATCTTTCACCTGTACTCGATATGTTCAACCGCGAAATTATATCTTACTCTATTTCGACGAGCCCAAATTTGTGGCAAATACGAGAAATGTTAGATGGCTTATTTGCCAAACTACCAACCGATGCCCGACCTATCTTCCATTCTGATCAAGGTTGGCAATACCAGCACGCCGAATACCAACGATTACTTGCTGAGCACAACATTACGCAAAGTATGTCTCGAAAGGGAAACTGTATGGACAATGGCATAATGGAAAACTTCTTCGGCAGGTTGAAAGTTGAAATGTATTACGGAGAAAAATTTGAATCCCCTCGGGGATTCATTGAAAAGTTGGAGGAATACATACATTACTACAACAATGAGAGAATCTCTCTCAAATTAAAAGGAATGAGCCCAGTTCAATTCCGAGCTCATTCGCAACAAATTTAATATTTAATTTTTGTCTAAACTTTGGGGTTCACTTCAATTTCGGGGGCTTTTTGTGTTTTTTGAAACAACTCTCCTCTTTCACGATAGCTTTTTCGCAATCTTACGGTTGAACTGTAACTTTGAAAAACATGTTGACAAAATAACGATTTTATGATACTATGAAATAGTCAGCGCGAGTTTTTCAATTGTTATATAAGGAGGCTGAAAATGAAGAGAAAATATGATGTTGCGGCGTATATATGGCCGGCATACACGGGTGACGAGCCGAGGACGAGAATGTTTTGG
>SVSY01000087.1 GCA_015064065.1 Oscillospiraceae bacterium | reverse complement strand
TTGCACGCTCTTGCGAGCTTTACGCCCTCCTCATATAGTGCAAGTGCCTTTTCAAGCTCTACTCCCTCGCGAGAAAGCTCCTCGGTTATTTTATCAAGGCGCTTCATAGCGTCCTCAAAATTAAAGTTATCTTTTTTTTCAGCCATTGTTAGTCTCCTCTTTTACTCTTTTTGAGAGCACCCTTGCACCTATATCACCGTCTGCAAAGGTTATATTGAGCTCGTCGTTTTCGGCTATCATATCTACCGAATTGATTATTCTTCCGTCGCCGTCCTTCGTGATACTATATCCTCTCGCGAGTATCGCCAAAGGATTTATAAGTGTCAGCGAAGCGCTTATAGCCGAAAGTTTGTCGCGCTGTTGGATGTATATTCCGCCTATCAAGCGGTCAAGGATTTCTTTTTTGTGCGATAGCATCTTCTTTTCTGTAGCAAGGCGTGAAGTCGGCGAGCAAAGCTCAAGTCGCTTTTGCAACTGAGTAAATCTTATATTGCGCTCTGAGACACATCTCAGCATTGCGTTCGACAGCTTATCGAAGGCATCGTCTGCCCGTACTCTGTACTCGTTTCTATCGGGTACAGCGATTTCTGCCGCCGCAGAGGGCGTCGGAGCACGTCGGTCAGCGGCAAAATCACAGAGCGTAAAGTCCGTCTCGTGACCTACCGCCGATATCGTTGGTATCTCAGATGCGGCAAGCGTTCTTACCACTCTTTCGTCGTTGAACGCCCACAGATCTTCAATAGAGCCTCCGCCTCTGCCGATAATTATAACGTCGCAAGCATTATATGCATTAAGCACCTCTATTGCTCTGCAGAGCGATTCGGGAGCTTCCGCGCCCTGAACGAGCGAGGGATATATAAGTATCTTAGCCGACGGCCAGCGACGTCCCGTGACGTTTATCATATCTCTTACAGCCGCGCCCGTGGGTGAAGTGATTATTCCTATACAGCTCGGCACTTTGGGAAGCGCGCGCTTTTTCTTTTCGTCAAAAAGCCCTTCTGACGCGAGCTTTTGACGCAATCTTTCATACTCAAGCTGAAGCGCTCCGATTCCGTCATCCGTCATAGCAGAAACGTATATCTGACACTTACCGCTTTTTTCATAAGTAGATACTCTTCCGTACGCACGTACCTTCATTCCGTTTTTAGCGGCAAATCTCATATTCTGCACTGCCGAGCGAAACATTACCGCAGATATCTCGGCTTCTTCGTCCTTGAGTGTAAAATAAAGATGTCCGCTCGTATGGTATTTGAGATTGGATATTTCACCGCACACGCAAACACTCGAGAGCAACGCATCGTTGTCCATAAGCATTTTAACGTATCGGTTGAGCTCACATACCGTCAAAGCTCCGTCGTGCTGTTCGGGAGCTGTGTATCCAAAATTCATATAATTTCCTCCGCCGCAAGCTTTCGCTGTGTAATAAGCGCTACTCCCGCAGCATTATCAGATGAAAATTCAGGCATTGAAAAATATGCCTCGCTATGCTTTGAGAGCTCTTCTCTCATAAGCATATTCGACATAACGCCTCCCGCGTAAAGCACGGGCATATCTCCGTATTTTTCAAGTATCTGCTGTGTCATTTTCACAAGCGTACGGCAAATAAAGTCAAAGACGAATGCCGCTATTTCAGCCTTTTCGGCGCCTTGAGTGCACATCTTTTGCGCAATATTCTCAACGCCCGAGAGACTGCAGATACCGTCTCTTACACACACCTGACGCTTTTCTACGCTACCCTTATACTGCGAAGCAAGAATCTCAAGCTCCTTACCGCACGGAAAAGGAATACCGAGCATAACGCCTACTCTGTCGATAGCTTGTCCCGCGTTTATATCCGCAGTTTTTCCGACGAGCTGAACGTCAAATCCGACAGCGTTAGCATGCGGTCTTACCATAAGAGCCTCTGTCGTTCCGCCCGACACGTGAAACGCGAGAAAGTTCGATGACATAAGCTTTTCTGCCGCCCCCGAAGAGTGCGCCGCCGCCATAATATGCCCATTTTGGTGTGAAGTCTCGTACACCTTAAGCTTGTTTTGTGAGGCAAAGCTGTGTGCCGCCGCGACACCGCACAAAAAGCAAGGCATATACGATCCGTCTGCACAGCGCGGGGTTGAGGACACGCCAACGGCGACAGGCTCAAGCTCCTCTATCGCTTCTGCGAGCTTATCGCAAAGTGAGGGCAGATTTTTCGTATGAGCAAACACGGCGTCCGACTGTCGCAAGCCGCGTTCGCCTTCCTTTACGGGAAGTGGAGCTTTAAGGTTTGCAAGTACACGCCCATCGAGATCGCATACCGCAATTGAAGTGGTATAGTTACTAGTATCAAAGGCAACTATACATTTCTTTTTTTCAGGCATTTCCGTCTTCCTTGCCTTCAAGTGCATTCTTGACCGAGTTCAATACTCCGTTTACGAATGCTTTTGCCTTGGGATCGTCAAATTTCTTTGTAAGCTCGACAGCTTCATTTATAGAAACGCTTGCGGGGATATCATCACAGAAAAGCATCTCGTATACCGCGAGTCTCATAACAGAACGAGAAAGCTTGGTAAGTCTGTGAGTTTTCCAACCGTTAGAATTTGCACCAATGAGCTCATCTATCTTTTCTCTGTTCTCGCAAACGCCAAAATACGCGTTCTTTATATAATCATCCTCAGGTATCTCTCGATTTTCAGAGGAAATTGCAAATATTTCGCTCGAATTATCCTCGGTCTTAAATTCGGTTTCAAAAAGAAGACCGACTACGACCTCTCTTGCCTCTTTTCTTTTAAGTCCGTTCATTTTAGGTTTTCCTTTCTGTAAAAGAGCATATCAAAGACTTTTGGGCACAAAAATCCATACTAAATATATTATAAAACTTATTTATAAAAAAGTCAAGGTCTTATGCATATTTTTAATAATTATTCATTTAAAAAAATAGCGACGGAGTATTTCACCCCGTCGCTATATCTTTATTTTAAGTTATCGCGTTTTATATTCTCAAGCCTGAAAGGTAAAGCTTTCCCAAGGAAGCTGTGCGCCCGATCTCTTCATAAGAACGTTGTTTATGTGGAGAAGAAGCGGGAAATCCTTGAGGTCGACAGTACCGTTCTCTGCGCTCTTGATAACTGCTCTTGCAACGCGCTCAGCAACCACGAGCGACTCGAGCGTTACACCGTTGAGCTCAGCCTTAGCCTCGTCGATATTAAGTCCTCTTCCAAGCAGGATACCGACAAGTCTTGTTCTTCCGCCGTAAACGGTAACGTAAAGGTCGCCAAGACCTACTTTGAGATTTTTGAGGGTGAGAGCCCCCTGAAATTCAAGAAGTCTGTACATCTCTTCAACAGCCTGACCGAAAACTGCAGCCTGCGAGTTAAAATGAAGCTCGCTGTCAATACCGAATTCCTTCTGGTTAAGACCGATGGTAAGTGCGATACCAAGTGCATAACCGTTCTTGAGCGCAACTGCACTCTCGATACCGACTACGTCGGTGGTGATGCTTATGTGGTAGTACTCGGTCTGCATAATAGCCTTAAGCTTTGCGAGAGTCTCGAGATCGTCACCGCAGAAAGCAACTTCTGTCTGGTCGTGAGCAACGAGCTCGTAGCTTGTGCAAGGACCGCCGACAGCATTAAGAGAAAGCTTTTTACCAAGCTTTTCTGCCTTTGCTCTCCAAAGATCAGGATAAGTAAGAAGCTTTCCTTCGGGAGTGTCCATAAGTCCCTTGGTTACGGTGAGTAACGGGATCTCTTCGGGAATAAGAGGAAGGATGACGTCGCCAAACCACTCAACTCCAAAGCTGCTGACGCCGCCGATGATCATATCGGAGCCTGCGATCGCCTTCTCTACGTCTTCTATCTGATAAAACTTAACACCTGCAGGAAAGTCCTTAACGAACTTAGGGTGTCTGTTGGTTGCGATAGACGTTTCGATTATTTCTCTATCAAGATGAGTACCTACGAGTCTTACCTCGTGTCCGTTCTCTCTCGCAGGAAATGCAAGAGCAGAGCCCATCATTCCCGCGCCGATTATAGTTACAACTGCCATAATAAACTCCTTTTTGAAAATAAAACGAGGGAGAATTGATCTCCCCCGTTTTTTATTTTGTCAAGATCAATTACTGATTGTTGGTGAGCTTTGCGATCTCTTCTGCAAAGTTCTCTTCTCTCTTCTGGATACCCTCGCCCTTCTCGAAACGATAGAAGCCGGTTATCTTGAGATTGCCGCCAAGCTCCTTAGCGGTGTTCTGTACGTACTTGCCAACAGTAAGATCGTCATCCTTGAAGTATTCCATATCGAGCAAGCAGTTGTTCTCGTAGAACTTACCGAGCTTACCGATAACCATCTTCTCAAGAATGTTTGCAGGCTTGCCTGCGTTCTTAGGATCGTTTGCCATCTGAGCAAGAATGATAGCCTTCTCATCCTCGATAACGGATGCGGGAACAGAATCTCTATCAAGGTAAGGAGTGGTGAATGCACCGATCTGAAGAGCGATGTTCTTTGCGAAAGCAGCGAACTCATCCTTAGCAGCTATAGCCTCGTCAGCCTCAAAGCTAACTACAACACCGATGCTACCTGCACCGTGGATGTAAGTGCTGGTAAGGCCTTCAGCGATAGCAAAGCGGCGAACGCTGAGCTTCTCACCGATAACGAAGATCATCTCCTTAAGCTTTGCATCAACGGTAACGTCGCTACCAAGGTAGTTGGAAGCGAGAAGTGCGTCAACGTCAGCGGGCTTGTTTGCGATTATGGTCTTAAGAATATTCTTTACAAACTCCTGGAAGGAAGCGTTCTTAGCAACGAAGTCGGTCTCGGAGTTAACCTCAACGATAGCGGTTACACCGTTCTCGGTCATTACGTCAACGATACCGTCTGCTGCAATTCTGGTAGCAGCCTTAGCCTCTGCCTTGAGCTCGCCTCTCTTACGGAGGATCTTTATTGCTTCTTCTGCGTCGCCGTTAGCCTCAACAAGTGCCTTCTTGCACTCCATCATACCGATACCGGTCTTTGCGCGGAGCTCAGCAACGTCTTTTGCGGTAATGTTTGCCATATCTTTATAATTCCTTTCGTATATTTTATTCGAGTAGATTACTCTGCGTCAGCCTCAACTGCCTCAGCTTCCTCAGCGGGAGCCTCGGTGAGCTGTTCGCCCTGCTTACCCTCGATAACTGCGTCAGCGAGTACAGAGGAGATAAGCTTGATAGCACGGATAGCGTCATCGTTACCGGGAATTACGTAATCAGCATCGTCAGGATCGCAGTTGGTATCAACGATAGCTACTACCGGAATACCAAGCTTCTTAGCCTCGAGAACTGCGTTTCTTTCCTTCTTAGGATCTACGATGAAGATAGCTGCGGGGAGAGTATCCATAGTCTTGATACCGCCGTAGTTCTTCTCAAGGTCGAAGATCTCCTTCTGCTTTGCAGCAACTTCCTTCTTAGGAAGAAGATCAAAGGTTCCGTCCTCCTGCATCTTCTCAAGTGCGTTGAGTCTGCCGATGGATCTCTTGATGGTCTTGAAGTTGGTCATCATACCGCCGGGCCAACGAACGTTAACGTAGTACATTCCGCAACGTGTAGCCTCTTCCTTGATAGCGTCAGCAGCCTGCTTCTTCGTTCCTACGAAAAGAACGTTTCCGCCTTCTGCAGCGATATCGCGAACGAAATTGTAAGCTTCGTCAAACTTCTTAACGGTCTTCTGCAAGTCAATGATGTGAATACCGTTTCTCTCAGTGAAGATGTACTCCTGCATCTTAGGGTTCCATCTTCTTGTGTGGTGTCCGAAATGAACACCTGCTTCAAGCAACTGCTTAATAGAAATAACAGACATTTTTATGTCCTCCTTCGGTTTTTTCCACCACGTTTCCCTCGGCAATCTATCGCTCGTGCGCCTCACGAAGCGACACCGGAGTGCCATATCGGAACGTGTGTGTATTATTATTTTTACGCTCGGTTCTTGCCACGCGCAAATTACAGTTGATTATAGCACACTATCTTATATTTTTCAAGTGCTATTTTACATTTTAACAAAATGTTTACAATTATACTTATCTTTTTGCTCTTCTCTGTCCAATTTTACCCTTAGACTTATTAAAGGTCATTATCACATAGCAAACGACGAATGCTACCGAGGGCAAAAATGACAGTATCAGATATATCGGCGGATTACTTACGAGACCAAACAACCTTCCGATCGGGGTCAAGAAGCAGATAAGCACAAAAAGAGTAACTCCAAAAAGCTCTATCAAAAAAAGCTTATTTTGGAAAAGCTTCTTTAAAAGCTTAGTATCAAGGATATCGGTAGAATATACGCTCCACCATATACAAAGATTCAGCAAAGCGAGCGCAACAAAGGTAAACTCCGCTTTATAGATATAATTATCAAAAAAGCTTATAAGCGATATAAGATTGGGCAAGAGCAATATCAGAGCCGCGCCAACGAGTGAAGATACAAGAAGCGCTCTGTCCCCGAGTATCAAGTCCTTTTCCCCGACTCTCATTATTGAGGAAGAATCCAATCTTCTCGACAACCGCCCTCTACGCATATCAGTTGCAAAGATAAACAGCGCGCACATATCTATCAAAAGTCCGAGCATAAGCAGCTGTCTTGCATCTGCCACCGTCTGACCGAAAAGCATAGGAAACGCTATCGCAACAAGGCGAGTCAACATAGCAAATATAAAATATCTTACAAAAGAAGAAAGGTTTTTATATGCTATTCTGCAATAAAGTGCGGCAATTGCGAGCGGTTCAAGCCCTCCTTTTGAATTTTGCGGGCGCATCAGCAGAACGTCGGCTCTCGCTTTTACCGTCTGCGTAGCAGAAGCACTGCTGTGTTCTCCCGGCACTTCAAGCGCGCGTATCTCTTCGGCAAAGTGTCCGAAGACACCGGTTCTGACAGGAGCACAGGACACGAACACGTCAGCATATTCGATCGCCTCAGAAGCGTAATCGGTAAATCCGCATATTGCAAGCCCCTTGTTCTGTTCTTTTACGTAGGAAGCAAGCGCGGCTATATCCTTTTCATCAAAGCCACAGTATTCATCAAAGCTTCCGAAAGAGTGCGTAACGGCGTGACCCTTACGTGCAAATTCGTCCGCATATGCCCTGTTTCCGCAACGCAAAACGTCGGGGACTTCGGGGGCGTTGATTCTGTTTTTACAATTTGAGAACGCGATTATGTTTATTCCGCTCTTGCGAAGAGAGGATACAGCTTTTGAAAGCATACCGTCTGTATGCTCGTGAAGTATCATCATACCAACAAAACATCTTTCGCCTTCACTCTCAAGTGTAAATATGACGGGGCATCTTCCTTTGACAGTATAATTTTCAAAGCCACGCAGTATAGCCTCTCTTCCTTCGCTCGATAAGGGTCTGTTTTCCCCCGCCATCATAACGAAACCACAGTCGAATATAACGGAGCGGTCGAGCGAAACACCTATTTCTTTCTTCACCCCGCGTTCTGAATAGGTTATAATATCTCTTGAATGGCGATCGATACCTGACAGATAGGATTGAATAGCGCAACGTATCTTCAAAGCCTCGCCGTCTACCGTCGAGCGCTTCATAAATTCGGCTATTCCCGTGTCAAGCTCATTATTCGCTCTCACTCCAAACACGGGCGAATTAGAGCGTGCCGACGAATACAGCGCAATAAGTTCGCTAAGGACTGTTGCGCTCTGTCCGAGACGTTCAAACCTGACCGTTTCTCCGTCGGCGGTAAAAAGTGATTCAAAGTGCAGAACTCCATCGGTCGCAATGCTTCCGTCGAGCAAGAAAAGATAGTCAACGTTAGCAAGGCCGTCAAGCGCATCAGCCGAGCGTATTATGCACGGATCGTCGCAGACCGCAAGTCTGCGTATAAATCTTACGTAGAAGGTCAAAAGGAGGTTTGAAGCTCTTGAAAGCATTGCACTCGCACCGATCGAAAGCACCATAAGTACAGCCTCGGAAAGCACTACGTTTCCGCCGGGAAAGCTTCCGAAGACCACGCTGAAGGTACAAAACGGAATTGCAAGCAGAAGCATCAGCAATCCGAGCTTTGAGCTTTCTCTCTTTAATTTTTCAAGTCCTTTCGGCAGGTCGCGCGAGATCGTCTCGCCGATACCTCCCGTCATCGCTCCAAGGTAAGTATATTTGCCGAGTGCCGTAACGATAGCACGTCCGCTTCCTTCGAGAACGATAGAACCCGCGTGCACCATATTAGTCATATTCTGAGCGTAAAGCTCATCTTCGCGCACGGCGTTTCCTGCGTATTTTTCAAGCTTTATCTCATTCTTTTTATCGAGCTTCATAAGAACGCTCAATGAATTCGAATGCACGAGTCTTGCATCGCAACCGAGAATATCTCCCTTTTCTATCATTATGACGTCGCCTTCGGTAAGATCGCGATAATCAAGCACGTAAAGCTTTCCGCCGCGAATAACTCTTGCCGTTGGAGCAAAGAAATCCGACATGGATTCAAGCGTTCTTCTGTCTCTGAAGTAAATAAAGAAGGAAATACCCACGTTCACTGCAATAAGCACGAGGATAGCACTTCCTATGACCACGTCTCCCTCAAAAAAGAGTGAAAGCGTTGCAAGAAGCGTCAAAAGAACCAAAAAGATATCCGAGAATATCTCGAGCAATATCATATCTATCCTCTTTTTTCTTACAGTGAAAAAAGGTGTGTCCTTCTTATGTAGATCTGCGCGCGAACGAGCCGCCTTGAGAGAAAGTCCCGAGGCGGCATTGGTCTTCAGTTTATTTTCGATCTGTTCGATCGACATAGCAAACCATTTTTCGTTCATCTTTTAAATACACTCAATAACTAATTTGTTTTCTTCTTTTGAATATCCGAGAGATGCTCCCGATATATTTCTTGAATAATCCGCAATTATCTTCTCTGCAAGCTGATCCTCAACGTGCGAGCGGATATAGCGTCTCATATTTCTTGCGCCGAACTTGCGCGAATAAGAATTCTTTGCGATATCGGCAACCGCCTCGTCCGAGTAGGTAAACGTGATATTCTTCTCGGCAAGTGCCGCCTTGAGCTCGTCAAGCATAATGCAGGCGATCTTCTCAAAATCGCGCTCGTCAAGCGAACGGAAGGTTATTATCTCGTCTACTCGGTTAATAAATTCGGGGCGCAGGAAGGAGGAAAGTGCCTTCATAGTCTTGCTTTCGGAAGCGGCTTCGTCTTCGGCAAGCAAGACTATGAA
>SVSY01000086.1 GCA_015064065.1 Oscillospiraceae bacterium | reverse complement strand
AGAGGCATAAACAGCAAGGGCTGTCTTTTTAAAAAATGGCGACCCGAAGGGGACTCGAACCCCTGACCTCTAGCGTGACAGGCTAGCGTTCTAACCAACTGAACTACCGGGCCGTATTGGTGGGAACAATAGGGCTCGAACCTATGACCCTCTGCTTGTAAGGCAGATGCTCTCCCAGCTGAGCTATGCTCCCATAAGCCGCCCGCTATTGCCGACGACTCGCATATTATATCATACCATTTTTGTTTTGTCAATACCTTTTTTCAAAAATTTTTATTTTTTTGATTTTTTTATTATGCTTTCAATATCCTTTTCGGTAAAGATCTCTTTTCGTCCGCAAAAACGGCAATTCACCTCAAGTTCTCTTGCCTTACCCTCGCTCTCCTGCTCGTCGAGCATTCCGCGAAGCTCCTTTTCACCGAGTGTCACGAGTGCTCTCTCAACTCTCTCTCTCGTGCAATCGCACTTATATTCAACGATTATCTCGTCAAATGCATCAAAGGGTATTCCATCAAGCGCGATATTTGCTACTTCCACGTTTGAAAGTCCCTTATCGAAAAGGCGCGAAACGTTCGAAAGCTTCGACACGTTTGCCTCGAGCGCATTCACCGTATCGGGATTTGCAAAGGGTAACAGCTGTATTATAACTCCGCCTGCGGCGCGGCAGGTGCAGTCAACGTCAACTAAAACTCCGAGCGCGCAAACGGTAGGCACCTGCTCGCTCGTTGCATAATATTCTGCGATATCCTCAGCTATCTCTCCGCTGACGAGCGGTATTGAGCCTGTATAAGGCTCTCCGTCTCCTATATCGCGTATAAGCGTCAGCAGTCCTTTTCCAACAGCTCCGCCAACGTCAAGCTTTCCATTGGATCTGAGCGGCAGATCAACGTCGGGGTTTTGAATATATCCCTTTACGTTTCCGTAATAATCTCCGACGGCGATAACTCTTCCCGCAGGTCCGTCACCTCCGAGCGTGACGGTTATAGAGTCGTTCTTCTCACCGAGCATACTGCCCATCATAGACGTAGCCGTAAGCAATCTGCCGAGCGTTGCCGTCGCTGTGGGTGCCGTGCGATGACATTCTATTGCCTTATTTACTATATCCGTAGAATTTATTACCAATATTCTCGCGCTTCCGTCCTGAGTCATCGCGCGAAATATGCTTGATTCAACATTTTTCATTTTCTTTTTCCTCTTTATTTATTTTTTTGCTTTTGCAACAAAATACCAACGCTCGCATTCCTCAGAGGGCTCTGACATATCGTATCCGCCGAAGACTCCCACGAGCTCAAATCCCGTATCGCTAAGCGTCTTTTCTATCTCTTCTTTGCTATAGCATCTTTCCTTTTGCTGTTCGTCGGAACGGTAATACGCGCCATCCCCGTCTTCCTCAAAGACCGACAAATAAAAATCGCATATCCTTGTTTCAGAGTCGTAAAAGTTCTGCCAACCGCAGTATATCGCGCGTCCGTCCTCAGTCTCGTCCTCAAGCACATACGCGTTGTTTGAATATATCTTCTCAAACTTATACGGCGTATTCATATCAAAAATGAACAGTGCGTCGGGGTCGGAGTAATTATGCACGAGCGAAAAGGTCTTTTCAAGCTCCTTCGGCTCAAGCAAATAGTTAAGGCTGTCAAGGCAGCAAAGGGTCGCACCGACAGTGCCGTAGAGTTCAAAGCTACGCATATCCTGCAAAAGATAGAGGATACCCTCACTCTCATTCATATACGCCTCGCCGAGCATATCCGAGCTTCCGTCAACGCCTATCATATCGTATCCGCGCGCAGACATCTCGCGCGTCATTCTTCCCGTGCCGCAGGCAAGGTCCAAAATTATCTCGGGGCGATCTTTGCCGAAGCGCGCAAAGCAGTTTTCTATCATATCCGCCCACGCAGCATAATCTATATCCTTATTAAGTCTGTCGTATACGCCTGCTATAGCAGAATATCCGTCGTACATTTTTATCTCCTGAAAATTATTTCTTCAAATCCAATTTACCGAATATCTTCCACACGTCGCCCGCACCCATCACGATAACGGTATCTCGCTCAGAGACCTCAGAAGAAAGTATTGCCGCGGGCTCATCAAAGCCGTGGCAAGCTCTGCCGCCGTTTATCATAGACGCAAGCTTCTCGGGAGTTATTCCGTATATATTCTCTTCTCTCGCCGCGTATATGTCACAGACGAGCACCGAGTCGGCAACCGACAGCGCTTCGGCAAAGCCGTCGAGCAGCGCCGCCGTTCTCGAATATGTATGCGACTGAAAAACGCAGAAAAGTCTGCCGCCCTCCTCGAGCATATTCTGAACACCCTCAAGCGTGGTCTTTATTTCGGTCGGGTGATGCGCGTAATCGTCGTAGACGCGCGCGCCGTTAAGCCGTCCCTTATATTCCATTCTTCTCGCCGCGCCGCCAAAGTCTTCAAGCCCGCGCTTGATATCCTCACCCGAAAGTCCGCACTCAAGACAGACCGCCGCAGTTGCGAGCGAATTATAGATATTGTGATGTCCGCTGACCCTAAGCTCAACTCGACACACGAGCTTACCGTAGGCAACTATATCGAATGCATACGAGCCGTTTTTCTGCTCGATATTCTTTGCACATAGGTCAGCACCGTCGGAAAGTCCAAAGCCGACTATTCTGCACTCAAGTCCCGAGAGCGCGTCACGCACGTTCGCGTCGTCGAAATTTGCAACCACACAGCCCCCGTCGCCTACCTTCTTTGCAAAGGCGCGATAGGAGCGTTTTATATGGTCAAGACTTTCAAAATAGTCCACGTGGTCCATCTCGATATTGAGCACGACCGATATGTTCGGATTAAAGTCGAGGAAGGAGTCCATATACTCGCACGCCTCAAACAAGAAATTTTCTTTGCACGCGCCTACTCGGTGCGCGCCGCCCATCAGCGACAGCTCCGCACCCGAAAGCACGGTAGGATCGGTATCCGCCATAATAAGCGCAGTAGCACACATCGACGTGCAGGTGCTCTTTCCGTGCATACCCGAGATACCTATGCGTCTATTATACGATGTCATAAGATATCCCATATAATCCGCACGTGATATGCAGGGTATCCCTCTCTCTGTTGCGCGCAGGTATTCGGGGTTATCCTCGGATATCGCGACGGTATAGACAAGCACGTCGTATCCTTCTACGTTTTGAGCGTCGTGAGAATACCGTATATCTATCCCCTCGCCCTCAAGCCGTTCGGTCAGGGCAGAGCGCACTCTGTCCGAGCCGCCGACGCGGTAGCCGTTCTTCTTCGAAACGTGTGCGAGAGAGGACATATTTATTCCGCCGATACCGACGAAAAATACGCTCTTGCAATTTTTTAACATCTCTTCAATTTTTTTTGCGCCGAAATGAGTGTTCTGGAGCGACATTTTTCTGTCCTTTCAAGATAAATTTTTATTTTGTTCACACAAAAAACTTATTTTCATTGTATATCCGTCAAGAAAGGCTTGTATAATATAGTTGTAAAAGAAAAATCAGGATATATTACCAAGCTTATGATGTATCAAAGAATTTTATGTTCCTATGGAGGTTTTAAAAAATGAAGATCACGGATATCAAAATAAGAAAGCTTTTTGACGAGGGTCCTATGAAGGCTGTCGTATCGGTGACCTTTGACGGTCAGCTTGCGGTACACGACGTTAAGGTCATCAACGCAAAAGACAGATTCTTTATAGTAATGCCCAGCAGAAAAAATCCCGATGACACCTACCGCGATATCGTTCACCCGATAAACGCGGATTTCCGCGCGATGATCGAGCGCGAGATCATCGGCGCTTATCAAGCAGAGCTTGAAGCACTCGCAAATTCACCTGCCGAGGAACGTGAAGAGATCACCGTCTGAAAAGAATACCTTATATAAGGCTGTTGATATCAACAGCCTTATATTTTTCCGTGTGACATAAGTATTGCGTTTTTTCTTATCTCGATAAGTCCGAAATATCCCCAACCGTCGCCCGAAGCACCAAGACTTCCGGGGTTAAAAAGATAGAGCGGCCGATCAAGCGAATATTCGCTGTCAGCGGGGATATATTTTTCGATCGGCTCGTGCGTATGCCCAAAAAGCAATAGGTCGGCATTCGCCTCTCTCGCGGCATATATCGCATTAGTCATACCGTGCTTGACTCCGCGCGTGTGACCGTGCATCAAAAGAAATCTGTAGCCGTCGAGCTCAAGCACGCTCTCGCTTTTTGTCTCTCCTCTTCCGAAAAGCGATATCCCGTCGCAGTTTCCCTTTACGGCGAAAACTGCAAAACGCTCGTCGTAAGCGCCTGCGCGGTCAAGATCTGAAAGTCCGTCACCGAGAAATATCAGAGCGTCGATATTTTTGTGCATACCGATAAGCTCGCTTATGCGCTCATATCGCCCGTGGCTGTCGGATATAACGAGTAATCTCATACTGCGGCAGTCTCAAAAGGCTTTGCGTCAGCCGTGGGCAAAACACCGGCGGGAAGCATAATTCTGAGTGCCTTTCTTTCTACAAAAAGACGTATTTCCTTGCAGTATATTATCTCACCGTCGATGCTGACGGGAGTTTCCTCGTCAAAGCACATATCGATACTGTCGCATTTGAGGTTGCCGACGATATGCTTGAGCTCTTCGCGAATATGAGTTCCCTTTTTATAGCTTCCAACGAGTGAGAGAAATTTCATTCTGCCGACGTTTTTTACGGTGAGAAGATCGATCCTGCCGTCAAAGAGCGATGCCAAGGGGTTTGAGTGAAATCCGCCGCCGCAGAATGCTCCGTTTGCCATCGTGGTCAGCAAAAGCTCTTTGTGCTCGCTCTCGCCGCCGTCGCACGAGATATCGACCTTGAGCCACGGCTTACGCACCAGAGTGATAACGAGCGCAAATATGTACGCAAGCTTTCTCGGCACCCATTTTTTCTTGCCTATCTTTTCCTTTTTGCAAACGACGTGGCTGTCAAAGCCGACGTTTACCATATTTACCGAATAGACGTCGTTGCATTTTATAAGGTCTATCTCATAGCAGGTGGGATCAAGCTGTGCCGCTATATCGAAGAACTTGTCCTTGTTTTCAAAATTGCTGACAAAATCGTTGCCCGTGCCCATAGGGATAACACCGACGGACACGCGGCTGCGCTTATCTTCAGAAAGCGCCGTAACGGCAAGTATGGTCTTGCAGAGCGTTCCGTCTCCGCCGCAGGCGATAAATCCGACCTCGCCGTCCGATGACGATGCGACCGTCTCTACGTATTCCTTGGTGGACTCAACACTTTCCGATATAAACACGTCGTACTCCACACCGAGCTTTTGCGCCTCGCCCTCGATCTTCTCGCGCATTTCGTCGACAAGAGTACCTTTTCCCGCCGCGGGATTGATGATAAAACAATATTTCACAGCTTCACCCACTTTCTTTGAATATTTCAAATCAAAGTAATTATATCACATAAATCGCATTTTGTCTACAAAAAATATTTCCTGTGTACAAAATATTTTATTCTCCTCATAAAAGCAGAAAACGCCTGCCGCAAGCGGCAGGCGTGTGTTGTTATTTGATATTTATATACACACCGTAAGATTTCTGACCACGTGAACATTGTTCTTCGGGAATGCTTAGGTTTGCTTCAAGATAATATGCGCCATTGTTTCTGACAGCCAATCTTCTCTCACCGAGCGTCCATCCTTTTTTGGCATATAGATCCACGATAAAGTTATTGGCCCTGACGAGTTCTTCGGATATCAAAGATCTTTCCGCCTCGTCAAACATTCCCCTCGTGCCTCCGCTCACAATACTTGCAAGCTCGCCGTTCATTTTAAACCGAAAAGTAATAGATTCATCTGTCGGACAATCAAACACGGTCCTTCGATATACTGTTACAACAGTTTTGTCCAGTGAAAACAAATATCCGTCATTATACACGTATTTTAACAGCATACCTTCGCCGTATATCTCTTTAATTATTTTCTCTGATCTTTCACGTGCTTTTTCTACGTTAAACTCGCCTTCTTCTGTCAAAGCGGTATTGTCTCGGAAACTGTATAGCTCTCCTGTTTTGCGATATATTCCTATTTTTACGTTCTCGTTTGTGTAATTATCAACGATGATCGCCCCCTCGCCGTTCTTTTTGAAAGGATGCGAGAGTTGCACCGAATTGACGTATCCTACGTTATATATTTTACCATCTATCGTTAGCGACCGTTGATTTTGCGCTGTCTCATCGGTATATTCTTCTGCAATTTCAGTAACGTTTATTTCTTTGTAGAAATCGATATCCTCAAAATTTGTCTTAAGAGGAAGCTCTCCCTCATAAACTGCCGCATCAGCCCACTTGTCATCATAATATATCTCATATTCTACATCCGGTAAAACAGACTGTGTTTCGCTTATACTCTCGTCTCGTAACCTTTCAAGATCAATGGTACTGCAGGAACTTAATAAAAACGAAGCTACTACAAAAGCAATCATAACAGATAACAATTTTTTCACTATTTTCTCTCCGCCATTTAATTAAAAATCAATATCTCATTTATCAAAACTACATAAAAAGCGCACAGATATAGATACACATAGATATCCTTTCCGTGCGCTTTGCTTCTTTCGTGTTATTCGGGCATCCCGTATTTATTTTGTATTGCCCCATACGAGACGCCGAGCCTTGTGCTTGGCGCACCCTGTAATTCTGACTTTTGTAGAAATTTATTCCTTTACTGATAATATTATAACATACTCTTAAGTGTCTGTCAAGTGTTTTTAATATCGACCTGTTTTTATCTACCTATTACCTAAAAAAGCAAATCTATCAACAATTTTTACTTTTTTGCATATACTTTGAGTAGTCTACGTCAATTTTACACGTTGGAGGTACATACGATGAATATCAACAGAGAAAATCTCGATAAGCTGCTCGCGCTGAACGATTTTCAGCTCAAAATGATGATAAGCAGACTCGCCGCGCAAAGCGGCATCGACCCGAAGGACCTTAACATCGACCCATCAAGTGTGGAAAGCATTCGGCGCGTGCTCTCAAGCGCGACCGATGCCGACCTTGAACGCATAGCCGCGCAGTACGCCGAAAATCAAAACAAATCGAAAAGGAGATAGCCTATGAGCGAGCAGAATACCTCGTCCGACAGCTTCTCGAACGCGCTCAACAGCATACTATCCGACCCGCAGATGCTCTCGACCATAACCGCTATGGCGCAAAAGCTCAAAGGCGACGCAGAAGATGCAAATGCCGAGCCGACAAACCTCAGCGAAGAAGAAAGCCCGTCCGCCGTTGAAGCTGTAACAGAAAAGACCTCCCAACCCTCTCTGCCCGACGCGCTCGGCGCACTCGCTCCTCTTTTATCGGGAGGCGCGCCCAAGCACTCCAAAAGAGACGAGGACCGCGCCTGCCTTTTGCGCGCGCTCAAACCCTATCTGAGTCACGACAGAAGTCAGGCTATCGACTACATCATAAGATTTTCGAGCGTCGCCGACGTACTGAAAAATCTTTCATAGCAAAGGAGGAAAAAATGTACGTGCGACCACCCAACTACAGATATCCGAATTCCGTACGCGTTCCCGACAATTATGCAGGGAACGCATTCCGTCCGCAGAGCGAGCCCGCACCGACGCCGCCCGATGAGCCAAAGGAAGAATTGGCGGCTGCGGACGAGGTTGTCGAGCCTATGCTCGAAGCCAAGAGCGAACCCGCAAAAAAAGATGACGTAGAGGCGTCTTTACTCGAGCCGCGCGGATTTCGTCTGCGACTTGGCTCGCTCTTCGGCAAGGGCGGCAGCATCGGCACAGAGGAGCTGCTGATTCTTGCACTGATATTGCTTCTTGCCGACAGTGAGAGCGACAGCTTTGACGATATCATCCTCTTCCTCGCCCTGCTGTTTTTTATACGCTAACAAAAAGGACTGCTTGATTTAGATGCAGAAGTTCTGCGCTGAATCAAGCAGCCCATTATCATTTTTTCATCAATTTCTGTCTGCGTACGTCAATACCGCTGAAAACGAGGGGATAATATTCTCCGAAAAGTCGGCTCGCTATGCGCTCGGTATATTTCGCCTCTATGTCCTTTCTCGAAAGATTGGTGTTTATAAAGGTCGAACGTCTGTTATTTATTCGTGCGTTTATAACGTCGTAAAGACAAGAGACAGTAAACTGATTTACCACCTCTGTGCCGAGATCGTCGATTATAAGAAGATCCGCGCTATAGTATCTTTCGGTGTCGCGCTGTGCGCCGTCTCCCGAGCTCGTGCCGAAGCGTCTCGACTCAAAATCGCCTATCATACTCACCGCGCTTACGTAAAGCACGTCAAATCCGCGCTCGATAACTCTTTTTGCCACCGAGGTCGACAGATGCGTTTTTCCGAGTCCCGTCGGACCTACGAGCAGAAAATTCTGATAGGTATCTGCACTAAAATTATCTGCAAATCTTTTAAGCGAGTTTACTATCCTTGCCGTATTTTCGTAATTTGCCGCGCCGTCACGATAGTAATCAAGCGAAAAATTCTCAAAGCTCTGCGTTCTTATAAGTCCGCCAAGCCCCGACGACTCGTATCCCGCAATAACGAGTGCTCGCTTCATACATTCGCACATTTTCGTGCCGACGTAGCCCGTGTCCCCACACTTTTCGCACTCGTAATGCACGTCTGAATAGTCCGCACTGTATCCGTTGCTCACAAGGAGCTTTGCTCTCTTTGTCAGAAGCTCGTCGTT
The DNA here is from genome assembly GCA_015064065.1 of Oscillospiraceae bacterium. Classification (GTDB taxonomy): domain Bacteria; phylum Bacillota; class Clostridia; order Oscillospirales; family CAG-272; genus HGM12713. The sequence continues at coordinate 779 of SVSY01000086.1, read as the reverse complement.
TCTCTGCCTTATCTGTTCTATTTTTTCGTCGGTATTCTTAGCTCCCGACGTAATGACCGCCATTATATCCATTCCCGTTCTCGCAAGCACGCCGTCTATATCCTTGACCTCGGGTATTCTTGCGTAAAGCTCGAATTTTCGGTCATCCGCAAGACTCCGTGCCTTGAGATATTTCTCGGAATATTCGGCTTTGATGCGAACGTAATCGGCTCTGTTATATCCCATCTTTGTCTCCTATCAATCCATATCCTCAAGACTTCTGCGAAGTGCCGCCTCGAAGAAATCGTCAAGGTCGTAGCTCTTATCACCCTCCGCGCTCTTAAGTTCCTGCTTCTTTGCCTGCTCGTAGGCACTCACGTCGGCTGCCGTGCGAAGTCCTTCGGCGTGCCAACTTTCAAGTATCGAGCCTGCGTATTTAGGCAGGGGCTTTTGCGTTCTGTCGACCGTAATATCGTACGCCATACGTATAACGTCGATATCGTAAGCAAATTTTTGAGTCCATTTATCAAAGAGTGACTTTTCGGTCTTTGAAAGCTCCCTGCTTCCGATACCGAAAAGCTGTTTTATCTTATGTACAGTTTCTGACGAGCGTTCGATTATCTCTATCCGCTCTGCGACTCCGTCTGCAGTAGTTATGCCGTCGTCGTAAAATCTTATAGCTATCTTTTCAGCCTTTCGAACCCCCTTCTTGCCTATTCTCGTAAGATATGCAAGAATATGGAGCACCGCTTCCTCTTCGAAGCCGAACTGATCGATAAGCCCTACTATTATTCCGATAT
>SVSY01000085.1 GCA_015064065.1 Oscillospiraceae bacterium | reverse complement strand
TAAAGAGAGATACCCATAGTTATCGTTCTGATATCAAGGTTCTCCTCTTTTATCATATTTATCGTTTCAAAAATATCCTGTGCACTGAGCAGATTCAAAGCAGTACCAACCTTTCTGCACTCAGATACGGTGCATAGAATTGAAAATATCCTCGTGCATAGTGCGGATATCAAGACCCGCGCCGTCACCGAGCGTCTTCATCTCGTCGACAAACGAGGTGAACGGAATATTGAGGTCGGAAATATCGACCACCATTATCATAGCAAAATATTCCTTGAGAATACTCTGCGAGATCTCTACTATGTTAGCTCCCGCCTCGGCACAGCCTGCGCTGACCTTGGCGATAATGCCCTTGCTATCCTGTCCTACAACTGTAATAATTGCGTTCATACAGATACCTGACCTTCCTTATTATATTATGCTTATATTATAGCACAGTGCGACCTGTTTTTCAAGTGGAGTATCAATATTTTTTGCTTTCACCTTCTTTTTTGGGCAAAAATCTCTTTTTTGCGGCTCTCGCAGGATACGACGTCCCCCGACAGCAGAAAACAAAATGCTTTACAAGATATTATTCTTCGACATTTTTGTGAGGAAAAATAAAATTATTATCCGCAAAAACAGCGAATATTTTTTGTATTTTGTTGACTATTTTTACATATATTGGTATAATATTCAAGAAGCAATCATATATCACCGGGAGGAAGATACAGAGGATGAAAACCAAAGAAAATCAAAGACATATCCGCATTTTGCCCATACTTTCAATTTTGGCAACGGCAGTTGCCGTCCTATCTCTATGCTCTGCATTTACTTTTGCCTCAGCCGCAAACGAGGAAAACGAGATTATTGTCGAAAATTACAATATTTCAGAAGAATATCTGCGAATGCTCAGCGACGAGATAACTCGATACTCAGAGCTTGATCAGAGTCCGCAAAAGACGGTAAGCAAGAACGTCACAGTCGCCATAAATCTTTACCGCAAGGAGCTGCTCGATCTGCAGACCCATCCCGATGCCGCCTCACGTCCGCTAACGAGAGAGGCAGGGCTGGCATATGCCAAGGGGTGCTCGGTAGGAAAAGTCGCGTGGATATATTTTTACAACCTTTCTTCAATTGAAGGCGACGCGGCAACGCTGAAGGTCCGAACAAAATACGAAGACATACTCTCGTCTATCGCAAATGCCGCCGACAGCGCGGTGCTTGCGGCAAAATGCGAAGTCTTCTGTGCAGAGCTTAACACGACGGTATACTGCGAGCTTATAAGCGCCCTCGCAAGCAAAGAAGATTCGCTCGAATCTTCATCTGTCATTGCGGGAGGTCTTGAAAAGATAAAGGCTCTCAGCTCCTCGGATATCTTCGGCAAAGAGCACCTTGCCTTATACGAGCAAACGAAGCTCTCCTTAGATCTTCAGCGAACGCGCGATCAGCTCGACAGAGATATGCGTTCGATCTACACCCTGATAAGACCGCAAGGAAATTATCAATCCGATCAGGATACCGCTCTTCTGACTTATAAGTTAAAAAATGCGACAAGCATATCGCAAATGAACGCAAGCGCGCAGAGCGCGCTCGAAAAATTGCTCGAGGTGTCGGATAGCAAGCAGTATGCTTATCTCTATTCAAGCCTTCTCAAGCAGAGCATCTCCGAAGCCGTGATAAAAGCAAACAAGCAGAATACCGCCGCGGATATCACGCCGATCTTTATAAATTACACCCTTTCAAAGCAGCGCGCCGATACCAAGGATGAAATATACGCAATAATTTTTTCGGGCGGAGCTGTGGGAGATAGCGTGCTCTGCAAAATAGAGGCAGAATTCAACTCCGAAGGCGGCAGACTTGATACGGCGCAAAGCAAGGAGGAGCTCGGATGTGAGCTCATTCGCGCACGTTACGTAAAAGATTGCTACGTAAGTTTGCTTGCCGCAGAGGACGAGATCGACGTTATCCTTGCCCCCTACGACAAAACTGTATTCACGACCCGCGCGCGCAGCTCTTACGACAACTGCCTTGCCGCGATATATAAGCTTTCCGTCTCATCGAGCTTTGAGAGCAACTGCAAAAGCTCACATTCGGGATTAGTGCAGGCGCTATCGGATATATTAAAAGAAAGCAAAGCAGAGCGTTACCTGCTCGACCACAAGGCTATCATTTCAAAAGCGCTCAGCGAGATATCGCTTGACGATGAACTGAAGCTGAGGAACGCTCTGAGCGACTACCGTGTCCTTCCGAAAGAGGTGCAAGAGACACTTGTAAGTCAAATAAATTCCATCGTTGAAAAATACAATGGTTTGCTTTCGCAAAAAATACGCTCTTACGCTCAAAACGACGCATTATATTTAGATATATGCGAAGTATTCTCGGAGGAAATAAAAAATTTACCCCGAAATAATATTGATGTTTTTTACAATAATTGCGATCTGATACTTCTAAAAGCAGAAAAGCTTCGCGAGGTAATAGAGCTGTACAGAGTATTCTGCTCCAAGGAGCTTTACCAAAGCTACAGCAGCGAAGAACGCGAAATACTCGTTAAAATATGCCGCTTTGCCGCAGAGAGTCTGCACGCGCTCGACGTCAACGACAAGACGATGTTCGAGAGCGATCTCAAAGATATAAAGGAAACGGCAGGCATAGAGATGCAACGCACCGATCAGCTCGTCAGATTGAGGATAGCCGCGCGCAGCTCTGAAAATACGCAGATAAAAGCGATCGTTGCAGAAAGCACGGCGCGCATAAACGCGAGCTTCGATAACGCCGAAATGAGCTCGATAGCCGATAAAGCTATCTTCAAGATAAATCGCCTGCTTACCTCCGACGAGATACTTCTAAGCACCGAAAAAGAAAAGCTCGCCGCCGACGGACTTAAATTTTTGACAAGCGAGGAAAAGCAGGATCTCAAGCAAAAAATAAGCGATCTGTGCAGCCTGTCGCGCAACGGTGCCGAGGTCGCAGAAAACATCACCGTCTTGGAATTTATTTGGGATACCTTCAACGAAGAAAAAGCCTCCCTTACCAAGAAATTTGCCGACGTCGATCTCGAGCGCGCGCAAAAGGCGTACGTTGAATCTTTCAAAAGCGAGCGCGAGAGCTTTTTGAAAACACTGATCTCCCTGGTGTATTTGTCAAGCGAGGAATGTGATGATTTTTCCAATAGAGCGACCGCTGTCGACACAGCTCTCAAAACCGATATTTTAAGTGTTGAAAATAGCAATCAAGCTGAAGAATTATTTTTAAAATCCCTTGAAACACTTAATTCTTTAAAACTTGGCGCAGAGGACTTGAATTTAAAAAAATACAATAACAGTCTACTATCAAAGGTATATGTTTATAAAGATCTAAGCAGCAATTATTCTGACGAAAATTACAAAAAGATACTTGAACTGATAACAAAATTTGAAGCGGCCCTCGCTTCGTCAAAGACTCTTGCCGAAAGCCTTAGCGCGTTTGATAGCGCAAGCAAAGAGATACTTTCCCAAAACGACCTTCTTGACGACGCGGTGGATACCGTGATGATCTCCGTCGAAGAACGCATAGCCGCACTACGCAACTATTCGACCTTTTATTCGACCGACGCACTTCGTGAGCTCGAAAATATATTGGCGGAATGTAAAGAAAAGCTTTACGGACTTTCCGACCTTTCGCAGATAAGCAGGGCAAAGGAGATAGGCGCAGAGTATATCGCGAAGATGAACGACGTTCGCCGCGATTATGCAACGAGCTCGCCGAACGGATTAGGCTTCAGCGCGGAGGGCGCGCAATACCCCGAAGGCTACGATACCTCAAGCGGTATTTGGGGATTGATACATGCCCCCAATCGAATTTCCGGCACATCAAAGCTCTCCATCCTTCCCGCCGATATCGATCTTAAAACGATAGAAAAGGAGATCCGCCGCGCAGCGCGCAAGGATCTGATATCCTTGCGCGGTGCACAGAGCGCAGATGAGGTTATAAAAGCACTGGAAAAGTGCCGCGTTCTGCTCGCCACCGAAATAGAGCTCGCCGATCCCTCAGAGCTTGGCAGCTCTTTTACACTGCAAATGCTCCTGCCCAACAATATTGCCAATGAAAAGATCTTGGGACTTGCCTTTATAGGCGAGAACGGCGAGGTAGAATTCTACTCCGCAGAACAGCGCGATTCTCTGCTCTGTGCAAAGCTCTCGCATCTGTCGCGTTTCTACGTGATAGCGCAGCGGACGGCAGACCTGCTCCCCGTCATAATCACTCTCTCAATAATAGTGGCACTTGAGCTTGCCATACTCGCGCTCATATTTTACTCACGTTTTCAAAGAAAAAGAAAGGAGAAAGATCCTATGTTCCCCCTGCTCTCTTGCTTCATCTCGCCCACCGCAATAGCCGCCGTAGGCAAAACGCAACCCTCGGGAGCGATCGGCGCTGTGGTGATGCTCTCGGTGACCGTCCTTGCACTCGGGTGTCTGATCGCCCTGCTTACAAAGGCAGAGCTTCGCGAGCGCGATCTTGCTAAAAAAGCACAAGATGCACGGGCAAAACAGAAGAAGAAGCAAGAGGATCTCCTTGCCAATAATGCTCCCGCGGCACTTCTCAGGGCAAAGCGCGCAGAGCTTGCAAGCGCATCTTCCGCAAACGACTCGCCGTACTACCCGAACGAAGCAAACGACAGCGCAGTTCTCGTAGAGGAAAGACCTGTGCAGAACGAAGAGCCCGATGAATTCGACGGTGACGTAGAGATAATAGAGTCCACCGCCGACGAGACGCCGCGCGGCGCATCCTGCTCTTCGGATAGCGCACGCCACAAGGCAGAGATAAATCTCGACACGATAGAATCAAAGTTCGCCCCTAACGACCTTGTCACACTCGATGCGCTCAAGCGCAAGCGGCTCGTCCCCAAAAAGACCGATTACGTCAAGATCCTTGCTCGCGGCGCGCTGACAAAGCCGCTCGTTATCGAAGCGCACGATTTCAGCCGCGCGGCTGAGGAAATGCTTAACGCCGTCGGCGGAGAAGCGATAAGGATAAAAAGTTAAGGAGCTATAAAAAAATATAAGGACAGAGATCTCAGATCTCTGTCCTTTTTCTTTTAAGAACAACAAGTATCAAAAAGAACACAAGCGTCGCGCAAGCCGCGCCCGAGGAGTCGATAAGAACGTCAACTGCCGACCCGACGCGTCCGTCGGTAAAAAGCTGTATCGTCTCGTCGATAGCCGCCGTTATAACAGCACCGAAAAACGCGGCAAAGACCCACAGCAAATTGTGCTTGTTTTGATCGTTTTTTCGCGTCAAAGAGCGTACCGCAAAGCACAAAAGCGTGGCAAGCAGCGCAAATTCGGTAAAATGTGCCGCTTTTCTTACAAAATGGTGGCTGACGTGAAGCGAGTTATGTATCGAGCCTAAAAAAGCGTTTATCGCATCGGTAACCGAGCCGCTCATCGCTCCCGACTCATTTCCCGTCTGCATTGAATTTATGAATATGAATGCTATCCAAAGAGCAGATGCACACCAGAGTATGCAGGATATTATCTTATCTCTTCTGCTCATTCATCATTCCTTTGCCATCCCGAAGGTCACCAAAACAGCATAATGGTCAGAAACCAGACCCGCCTCGGTATCACTGCCCGCGGCATATTTTTTGTCAATGATACGGTAGGAAAGCACCTCGTCGTTCCCTCTGTGGAAGCAGAAATCTATCTCTCTGCCGTTCTCTATACGTTCAAAAGCGTGATAAGTTCCCTTGCCGTCCGACAGATCCTCTTTAGCAAGATCGCGTACGTCAACGAAGGCGCGGTCGTATATCGTGATATGCGCGTCCTCTGCTTCGGTCGCGTTGAGGTCAGCCGTGAGATATATCATACACTGCGTAAATCTCTTGCCGAGTACCTGCTTTAAATGGCGCATAAGCACGGCAGCCTGCTCAGCTCTTACCGCAGGGGTCATAAAATCGAGGTGTGTATTCGCCATTATCAGCGTGCGGCCCGTGTATCTGTCAAAAAGCTCTGCCCAAGTACATATCCTCTTGTTTGCCGCTCCCGAAAGAATGCTGTCGCCGTTAGGCGTAGAAGAAAGCCAGAACGTGCCCTCGTCCATAAGCTCAAATCTATCCTTATTGTAAAGAATTGCATTCCATTCGCCCGCAGTGGACCTTTTTCCCTCTCTCGAAACTCCGACAACACCGTACTTTTCAAGCGTCTTGAGATAAGCTATCCATTTCAGAGAAGCCTCCTGAGTTCCGATTATGTCAGGAGCGTATTCCTCCACCATCGCACCAAAGCGTTTTGTGCGGTTTTCTATACTGTTCGCGCCTGTGCGCTCGCCCGCGCAAAGATTTTGCGACATTATCTTGAGCGTCAGATCGAGTCCTTCGGTGTTCTCCACCATCTTAGGCGGCTCGGTCGCGTTAGCCGACGGTTTTTTCGTCGCCTTTTCGGTAGCAGCCTCGGTCTGTTCGACCGTGCCTGAAGGTGTTTCGTTCTCTTCGGCTTCATTCTTATTGCACGCAAATGCGCCAAAAACGAACAAAAGCAGGAGCAACAATGCTATAGTTCTCTTAAAGATCATCATTTTTCAACCTTTCTTTCAAATACGGATATTACGCCGTAGTGATCCGAGACAAATCCCGGCTCGGTATCCATCTCGCCTATGTAATTTTTAGAAATTATCTCGTAGGAAAGCACGGTGTCCTCACCCTTGAAGAAACAGAAATCTATCTCTTGAGATTGTTTTCCATACGCGTGATAAGTTCCGTCGACTGTTGAATTATCCTCAAGAGCTACCTTGCGGGCGTCAACAAATCCGCCGTACCCGATCGACGAATAGGGTGTGGAGTCGTTCTTACAGTTAAAGTCTCCCGTGAGATACACTCTGCACTCCTCAAACCGATCTCCAAGCCTTCTGCGAAGATGCATAAGAAGAAACTGCACCTGCATGCCTCTTACGGTATTATTAGAGTGGTCGAGATGGGTGTTAGCCATAATTATCGTCTCGCCCGTGTATCTGTCAAAAAGCTCTGCCCACGTGCAGATACGCTTACACAGTGCCCCATCGGTCATACTGACCTTGTCGGGAGTGCTCGTAAGCCAAAAGGTGTCGCTGTCCAGAAGCACGAAGCGCTCCGTGCTGTACATTATCGCGCTCCATTCTTCAGCAGTCGATCTGTGTCCCGCTCTTGACGAGCCGACACATGCATATCCCTCTATCGAGCGAAGGTAGATCAGCCACTCGACCGTTACCTCCTGCGTACCTATAATATCGGGCTTGTATTCGTCAAGTAATGCCTTAAAACGCGTGGTGCGCTCGTCAACGCTGTTGTTGTCGGGGTCATTGGCACATCTGACGTTTTGAGAAAGTATTTTCAGGTTAAGATCGAGCCCCTGTGTGTTCTCCACCATCTTAGGCGGCTCTGTAGTCTTTACGGGCTTTGTTGCTTTCTCGGTCTTTTTTTCGGTATTTTTCTCTGTTTTATCCGCAGTAGGCATCTCGTCAGAAGCACCCTCGGACAACACCTCAGATTCCTTGGCAGCTCCGCTGTTGCAGGATATAGCAAGCAAAGCAAAAGCCGCTACCAAAAATAAAGCTACAAATTTAATGAAGCCTTTCATAAAGAGTCCCCCCCTTTTATACTATCTGTACCTTTACATTATATCACACTCTCGAAAGCTTGTCAATAAAACTTACGAACTTGCATTATTTCGACATAAAACTCTTGCATTTTCACGCTTTTTGTGATACAATTATTCTGCAATATCGGGAAAGGGGGTATTTGCCGTGGCTGATAACAAAAAGCAGACTACAAAGATAGTGGCGCAAAATAAAAAAGCTTATCACGACTATTTCGTAGACGAAAAGTACGAGGCAGGTATCGCTCTTTTCGGTACTGAAGTCAAAAGCATACGTCAGGGCGCGGTCAATCTTAAGGATTGCTACTGCTCACTCAAGGGCGGCGAGCTTTTCGTCGTCGGTATGCATATCAGCCCCTACGAAAAAGGAAATATCTTTAACCGCGAGCCGCTTCGCGACCGCAAGCTGCTTATGCATAAGCGCGAGATAATGAAGCTCGGCGGTCTTGTGGCTCAAAAGGGCTATACGCTCATTCCCCTCTCGCTCTATTTTTCGGGCAAGAACGTCAAGGTCGAGCTCGGTCTTTGCAGAGGTAAAAAGCTCTACGATAAGCGCGATGCACTCGCAGAAAAGCAGGCAGATCGCGAAATGGACAGACGAATGAAGGACGCAAGACGTTCATACGACGACTAGGAGGTGCTTATGACAGAATATGCTTTGAGCTTTATGCACGAGCTCGGATTTGATGCCGAGGCGATCGATCAGCTCTATTGCGATATAAAGAAGATATATGCTAACGAAGAAGCAAGAGATATCTTTTCAAAGGCTGTTTTTGAATACGAGAGCAATATAAACGCAGATTATTCTGCACTTCGCAAAAGCGCAGATGTCGCAGGCGAGCTCGTCGGCGTGCACGCGTACAGCGCAGAGCTCCTGCTGTTTATCTGCTTTTCAAAGCATCTCAGAGAGCTCTACAGAGAGCGCGGAATATCGGATCAGATATGGTTTGACAGTATGTCTGACCTCAAATGGAAGCTTTGGGAATGTAAGGCAGTCAAGGGTATTTGGGGCTCGTTCGTCGCGGGTTGGTTTCCCCGTTTCTTCAATATGACAAGATTTGCGCTCGGCAGATTGCAGTTTGAAACGACTACCGCGGGCGACGATTGCACGGTAAACGGTAAGGAGATCAAAAAAGGAATGAAAGCGCTCTCGATACATATCCCGAGAACCTTGACTCCCTTGACAAAAGAAAGCAGAATTGACGCTTACCGTCAGGCAATAGAGTTCTATGCCGATGAATTCGGTGAGGAGCCAATACTTTTTGCGTGCCATAGCTGGTTGCTCTCCGAGGAGATGCCGAAAATTCTCCGCGACGGCTCGAATATCAAGAGCTTTTGCGAGGATTTCGAGATAGTCAGATACGAAAAAGCAAAGCCGGGAGAATACGGCGACGCGTGGCGACTCTTCGATAAGGAATATACGGGAAATATCGACGATTTTCCGGGCGATAGCTCGCTCAGAAGAAAGTATAAGGAATACCTCAAAAACGGCGGCGTAATGGGCTGCGGTATGGGATATTTCTTTGCAGAGGACATAAAAGACATAAAATAGGAAAAGTAAAATAACGTAAGAGTGAAAACACCTCTTCACTTTTCACTCTTACTTATTACTTCAATATGGGCCCGTAAAGGTTTCGACGGGGATTTTGAGGTATGATAAGCGGGTAGAGCCGGGCAATCTCTATAAAGGCCTAAATTTTAAAAATAAACGCTAACAATAAAGTAGCAATGGCTGCCTAAGGGCAGTGCCGCGGCACTAATGCCGCCCGTTCCTCCGAAGAGTATCGCGGCTTCGGACCGAGCGTCAAGTAAGCGGTGAACGTGCGTCGGCCTTTCGCCATTGAGCCGACCACGCAAAAAATGGCTACCCGAAATTGAAGTCTGTCTGTTGACGGCAAAAGAGGGGAATTTCAAAAAACAGACTGCACCCGGAGAAAGTTGTATCAAGAGGTTTTCGGACAGGGGTTCGACTCCCCTCG
>SVSY01000084.1 GCA_015064065.1 Oscillospiraceae bacterium | reverse complement strand
TGTGGCAAAGACCTACCGTCTTTACGTTGGTGTAGCGGAGCATATATCCCGTGAGCATAGCCATGGGGTTGGTGTAGTTTAAGAACCAAGCGTTAGGACATACTTCTTCGATGTCCTCTGCAAAGCCCTTGAGAACGTGGATAGTACGAAGCGCACGGAAGATACCGCCGATACCGAGGGTATCGCCGATGGTCTGACGCAGACCGTACTTCTTCGGGATCTCAAAATCTATAATGGTGCAAGGATCGTAAAGACCTACCTGAATAGCGTCAACTACGAAATCAGCTCCGCGAAGAGCGTCCTTTCTCTGCTCAACGCCGAGATACTTCTTGACCGTAGCTCTGCCCTCGTTGATAGACTCGTTCATCTTGGAGATGAGGAGATAGGACTCTTCAAGTCTGTGCTCATCGATGTCGTAAAGCGCGATCTCCATATCGTGAAAAGCATCGCAAAGCATAGTGTCGCCAAGTACGTTCTTTGAGAAAACGGTACTTCCCGCACCCATAAATGTTACTTTCATAATGATTACTCCTTTAAATAATTTGTTCCAAATCGTCATTTGAAACTCTCTTGAATTTATTATATCATATATTGAAGATTTGTCAAGAAGTTATAAAACTTTTTTCAAGTATACCAACCTCAATTACTCTGACTTGCCAGCGCGGCGTCTATAACTATGACCACGGCAAGCGCAATCACGGGGTCAGTGCCTTCTGCAACGTCGACCTCGTAGACGTCTCCCCACGTAAACCACTCCTTACGTATAATCGCGGCTGTGAGTCCATTCTGATCGACAAGCACGTAGTCGTGATCGAATATATCTCCCTCGACTCTCCAATCAAGACCATCTATACGGTATTTCGGATTGAAAAAGCTGAATTCCTTAACCACCTCGGCTATGACCTCGCCGTATTGGCTCACGTAATATCTCGGTAGAAACGAAAAACATCTTTCGTATATAAACGCAAGCTCGTTACCGTTCATATCGGTGAGGTGAAGCTTTTTTCCAAAGGAAAAACCCTCGCTCTGACAATAATACTGATCCACTCCGTCGGCATCTGTGATCGAAAATTTATCGCGCCATGAAAACACCTTTTGTTTTATATAAAGCTTCATTTATTTTCTCCTTCAAGCAACGATCTGTCTATAGGTCTGTCTTTATAATAAAATTCCCTGTCGCGCTCACTTATCTCACGAAGCACCCTGCAAGGATTTCCCACCGCCACGACGTTCGCGGGCAGATCCTTTGTAACCACGCTTCCCGCACCGACTACCGTATTGTCCCCTATCGTCACACCGGGAAGAACGATAACACCCGCACCGAGCCAACAGTTTTTTCCTATTCTTATCGGCATATTATACTGATACTGCACCTTGCGAAGCTCGGGAAGTATCGGATGTCCCGCCGTCGCAAGCACTACGTTAGGTCCGAGCATAGTTCCGTCACCGACGTAGATATGAGTATCGTCAACAAGAGTAAGATTGAAATTAGCATACACCCCGTCGCCGAAGTGTGTATGCTTGCCGCCCCAATTCGAATGAAGCGGCGGCTCTATATAGCAATCCTTGCCTATTTCGGCAAACATCTCTTTGAGCATCTGTGTTCTCTTTTCAAGCTCTGTAGGACGTGTCGCGTTAAAATCATAAAGCTTATCAAGGCATTTTATCTGCTCCTCGAATATCGTTTCGTCGTTAGGCAGATAAAGCTCGCCGTTATGTAATTTATCTCTTTGCGCCATAGCTTACTCCTTGTTCTCATTCAACTTTGCCGCAACGCTTGCCGCGGTTGCTCTTGGGAGAAGCCTCACGGCAAACGACATAGCTTTTGCCGAAAGACCGAAGTATTTAAGTTTCTTTCCCTTCATAAGTGCGCGGTATCCACAACGCGCAACGTCCTTCGGGTCTGCCAAAGGCAAAAGGTTGAATGCGGGGGCGTTTCCTACGTTAGCCGTCTTTTCAAATCCCGTGCTGACAGGTCCGGGACAAAGGGCGGTTACGCTGACTCCGCTTCCCTCACACTCCTTTGCAACAGCCTCGGAGAAGCTTCTGACATACGCCTTTGAAGCATAATATACCGACATATAAGGACCCGCGCAAAGCGACGCGACCGATGCGATATTGAGTATCTTTCCGTCTGCCCGTTCTATCATTTGCGGCAAAAAGCATCTTGTAAGCTGTGTAAGTGCAACTATGTTCAGACGTATCATGTCATATTGTTTTTGCCAATCGCTATTTACAAAAGCTCCGCAATCACCAAATCCAGCATTATTTACAAGCGCGTTTATCTCTATCCGATTATCTTGGCAAAAATCAAACACTTTTTTCGCCGCGTTCTCCTGAGAAAGATCGCAAGCACACACATAGGCATCGACACCATATCGCTTCTTTACGGCATTAGCTATTCTCAAAAGCTTATCCCCGCTTCTTGCAACGAGCACTACGTTGTATCCGCCACGTGCAAAAAGCTTGACAAGCTCAAGACCGATACCGCCTGAAGCTCCCGTAATAAGTACTGTATCAGACATAATATCACCTTTCTATAGTCCTACCGCCCGTGTGTCAAGCACACGGGCGGTAATTATTAAATATCATAGTTTAAATTATTCGCTTCTGAGTCCGAGCCATACGTCCGTGCTCTTTATAGCCTCCTCATACTGAGACTGCTTTTCTGTGAAAGCACTCTCGAGGGACGCCTTGTCGTCACGGAAGGAGTCTCTCCACAACCACGATACGTCGCCAAGCTGTGCGGAGTAGATGGTCCAATACTCAAACTCGATGTTAGCTACGATAATATCGAAGAGCGCGATCGAGCGGGTAACAGTACCCTCAGAGTCGTCAGTGCCGAAGTACTTAGGCTTGATTATTCTGTTGAAATAGTAGCCGCGAACAGACGTATAGGATTCCTCGGTCATAACCTGAAGATATGCCGAAATAGCTTCTCCCTTAGTAACCTCGGGGCTCTGACTGTGATCAAGAACGGTCATAAGCGTGAAGGAGTCGCCGCTGGTAGTTCCATACTGCGCCTGCTCCTTATCGTACTTAGGAATGGGAAGGAGTCCGTACTTATCTTCCATTTCACGTATCATCATATTTGCGGTCTCACCGGGATAAATGCAGGAAGACCAGAATACGTAATTACCCGCAGTAAAGTTTTCTACGCTGGGAGTAAGGCAGTTTCCGTTAGCCTCGTAAAGCTTTCTGAAATTTGCAAACGCATTTTCAGCCTTATCATTACCGATAATATTGAACTCGTGAGTTCCGTCGGGGTTGGTCTTAAGGAACTCAAGATCCCAAGCGTAAGGAAGGGCGTCCTGACAGGTAACACCGTACTTAGCCTGAGCAAAGCCGTACGTATCGTTTGCCTGCTTACCCTCTTCGCCGTTTGAGTCTATGTAGAGTCTCTGAGCCCACATATAAAGCTCATCATAAGTCCACATACCTGCCAGAGCGTATTCCTGCATATTTTCGGGGTCTGTTTCTTCTCTATGCTCATCATAAAGCGTTTTGTTATACCAAATTACCATCGCATTATCAAACAAGGAAAGGTTAACGTCACCCGAAACGTAGTGGAGTCTACCGTTCATAGTCGTATTTTTTACGATAGCCTGATTCCAACAAGGAAGATCAAAATCAAAATACGGAAATACTCTATTGTCGTTCAGATTTGCCGCACAGTCACGTACTACTGCGTAAGCACCGCAATATGCATAGTTTGCAGCGATGTCATAGTAATGGAACTGGCTGTTGATATCCTGCAATATCATATTGTTGTAGGCTACCGAGAAGGTCGCGTAATCCGTAGCCGCTACCATTTCGGGAAGCATTTTAACGTTAAGCGTATCCTCGACCGCAGCGTTTCTCATAGCTACAGCCTCATCAAGCTCGTCTTCGGGAGATTCCTTGTACCATTCTCTTGAGTTGACCTTGGAATCACGGATAAGAACAGTAAGCTCTGTTCCTTCAAAATCAAGCTCTTCTGCAGGGACTACCGAAGTAAAAGAAGGCTCACCGTATTCGTTTGTTTGCTGTCTGGTGGCAGACTCGGAATTATTGCCTGATGCTGCGTTTCCGCTTCCGTCAGCCGCATCGTTTCCCGCATTCTTCTTAGAACATCCAACGAGAACCGTACCAATAAAACAAAGCACCAACACAATAGCCAATACTCTTTTTAAAATCTTCATCGTTTTGCTCCTTTTAAAATATTTTTGTATGAATATTGCCGTAACGACATATCATTCGATCATAACGCCTTTTGCAGTACATTCGAAATAAGCCGAAGACTTCAGATCTTATCTACCGTGACCTTGGCGTAAACGTCTGCAACGTCACTTGCTACGGGAGGACGGGTTCCTGCGCTCATACAAGCCGCACTTCCGTAGGAAACTGCAGTTCTGAGCATTTCTGCGCTGTCCTTTCCTGCCGCCGCCGCCGCTAAAAATCCGCCTATTGAGCTATCCCCCGCTCCGATAGTGGATATAGCGTTTATCTTCGGAGGATGCGCGATAAACGCTCCGTCTGAGCAAACGAGAAGCGCGCCCTTAGAGCCAAGGCTTATCATAACGTTTTCGATACCGCTCTCATAAAGAGCCTTCGCGCCGTCCATAACGCTCTCGAAGCTATCTATCTCTCGGTTAAGATAGACCGCGATCTCTTCCTCATTTGGCTTGATAAGCCAAGGTTTAGTCTCGATAAGATCGTCCTTTTTGAAGGAACGCGAGTCTATGACCACCTTCGCGCCGGTATTTTTAATGTTTGCTATAAAACCTTTGACGGCAGATATGGAAATTCCGGAGGGAACGCTTCCCGTAAAGGTAACGAGATCTCCCGCATCAAGCATAGGAATAAGCTTCTCTTCAAACTTTTGCAAAAGAGTTTCGTCCGTGTCAAATCCCGTAAAGCTCAATCTGGTCTCGGGTGCGTTCTTCGTATGTATAGTTATGTTCTCACGGATACGTCCCTTGAGCTCTATAGTCTCGTAGGTCATAGAATCCTTGTCGAGCTCAGCGCAAAACTCCGCACCGTTCTCGTCACCGACCGCCAAAAGAGCAAGATTATCAACGCCGTTCATCGAGAGCGCGCGGGAGATATTAACTCCCTTTCCGCCCGCCTCGCGCTCGGTTATAGTCGCAAGATTTTCGTGACACGCCTCAAAGCTATCAGCCGAGCAGTGAACGTCAAACGCAGGGTTAAGGGTCAGAGTAATTATCTTCATCGTCTCACCCTGCTTATATTCTCGGTGCGTGAGCAAGCAGATATGCCTCTGCCTCTGCACACCAGAGTCCGCCGTTGCGCTTTACTATCTTTGCAAGCTCAGCATAAAGCTCGTTGTCCTTGCCGAGCTCCTCGAGATCGTCGATAGCGATAAGAGGAAGATCGAGCTCGTTGTAGCATACCTTCTTTGCGCCTGTAGGCTTTTCCATAGCCAAGAGAGTGTCGATAACAGCGTTAAGTCCGAGTATATGGGAAACGAGAGCACCGGGATTGATGCTTCCGTCTTCGATAAGATGGATGGTATCAAGAGTATCCTCGGGAATACTTCCCGCAGTTCCTACTACGTGGATTCCGTCATAGTGTACTCTGTAAAGGTTGAGCGAGCCCTGCATATCGTGTATGGGAGGACCTGCAAAGAAGTTAACGCAACCGTCCTCACGGCAGATCTGCTCTGCCATAGTAAAGAGTGCGGGAACGGGAACCATAACGAAAACGTCGTCAAATCCGCCGTCGGACATCTTTATAAGCTCTTCAACTACGTTCTCCATACCCGAGGTATTTACGTAGCGAAGATCACAGCCGTGCTTTGCAGCCTCTTCGGGCGAGCTCTTTGCAGCGGCATAAGCGAGTCTGTCCTCGCTAAGATCGGTAACGACTACCTGAGAAACGCCTGCGTAGCCCGTAGCGAGCTCAACAGCACCGATACCCATAGGTCCTGCACCGCCGAGAATGGCTATTCTGCCGCCCTTCTTTGCGCCGTCGGTACGAACGTAATTCGTATAATCGGTATGATAAAATCCCTTATATCCGCGAAGAACGCAGCCTATAGACTCAACGAGTGAGCCCTTGAAATAGCAATCAGCCTCGAATGGAATGAGACAGCCGCGCTCCATAACTATCGAAGGAACTACCGCATATATGGTATTTCCGCCTACGTACTGATAAGAATATCCGGGGTCATATCCGCTTTCAAGCTTGAGCGCGGGCTGAATTACCGCTCTCTGACCGACCTTCCATTCACCCTTAAGATCGTCGCCGACCTCAATTATCTCACCGCAAAGCTCGTGACCGACGATAACAGGCTTTTCTGCGATCGTGGGAGGAACACGCTTGTGAGCAGTTCCCTGCTTTACTGCTTTATAGGTAGATGCACAGATAGAATCGGTAACTACCTTCATAAGTACCTCGTCCTTCTGTATTTTGGGAAGCTCAAACTCTTCAAGTCTGAGATCCATTGCACCGTAAAGTCTAACACCCTTTGTCTTCATTTTCGTTCTCCTTTCGAAGCTTGTTAATTTATAGATTATTACTATTATATTAAAGCACATAATCACCAAAAAGTCAATAGCTTTGGAAATATTCCGCCCAAAAATTTGAAATTATCGTGAACATTTTGGAAATATCCTTTTATAAGCCGCAACCCACCTTGACAAAACGCAAAATTCATTATATAATATGTATTAGTGAAAGGGCAATAGCCGCACTCACTGTTTTCGGAGGTATAAATATGTTTTATGGTAAAAAAGCGGGAGTTGTAAGATTCATTTGTCTTATGTGTACCGCGTGTCTGCTCCTCTCCTTCGTTTCCTGTAACAAAAATGAGGAAGAGCAAGCTACGGAGCTTGAAAAATATTACACCGTGTCATTTAACACCAACGGTGGCTCAGCTGTCGAGAGCATAAGAGTAAGAGCCAACAAATACGCTACCCGACCTGCCGATCCCACGCTTGACAATTACGTATTTCGCCGTTGGGAGCGCGACGGAAGAGAATGGCTCTTTGAAGCAAAAGCCGTGACCGAGAATATGACGCTCAGCGCTCTTTGGGTCTCTGCAGTAGAGCTTTTTGAACTCATCCCCGACGAATCCACTGGAGAGCTTATGATCGGCGGATTTAAAAAGCAGGCAAGCTTCCAGACACTTACGATGCCTTCCACGATCAACGGAAAGACGGTTGTCGGGATCGCAGATAAAGCCTTCAGCTACGTTAATACGGATCACGCAGTAAAGCTGGTAATTCCCGAAAGCGTAGTGTGGGTAGGAGACGAGGCATTTTCAAACAGCTCAGAGGTCTATTTTGATATTCGCGGAACGCTGACTCACATCGGCGAATCAAGCTTCCAATACTGCAAGCTGCTGGACCACGTATCCTTGGGAAAGGGCATAGAGAAAATTCCTTTTATGGCATTTTTCAATTGCTCCTCTCTCAAAACGATAAACATTCCCGAAGGAGTTTCCTTAATAGAGGAAAACGCCTTTGAGGGCTGTACCGCTATGAAAACTGTAGTTCTTCCCTCCACCCTCACCGCGATACAAGACAGCGCGTTTGCTAACTGCAGCTCTCTTATAAGCGTATTTTTCGGCGGAAGCGAAGAACAATTTGACGCTATAGAGATAGCCGACTCAAACGATGCGATAATAGATGCAAACCTCTATTTCTACTCTGAAGCACAGCCCACCGAAGAGGGCAACTTCTGGCACTACGAGGACGGAACACCTATAATTTGGAACAATTAACTCTTTAGGAGAAAACGATTTGAAAAAAGATAAAAACGCACTTAACGATCAAGAGCTCGAGCAAAGAATAGCTTGTGCAAAAAAAACATCCATAGGCGGTCAGGCACTTATCGAAGGAATTATGATGCGCGGTCCCAAGATGAGCGCTATGGCTGTACGAAATACGAGCGGCGAGATAGTTCTCGAAAAGACCGAGATCGGTGTCTCAAAGCGCCCGAAGATATTCAAGCTTCCCGTAATACGCGGTGTATTTAATTTTGTAGACTCTATGCGTATAGGCTACAAATGCCTTATGCGCTCTGCAGAGATATCGGGGCTTGACGAGATAGAAGAAGACCTCGCTCGCGAAAAGGCTGCAAAAAAGCAGGCTAAGCGCGACAAAAAAAGGGGTGGCGCGGCTGAAAGCGCACCCACCGAAGAAGCCCCAATTTCCAAAGAAAGCGCACCTATCGCAGAAGAGAGCGCAACGGTTGCGGAAAATGAAGCCGCGGATAATGCCAAAAAGAAAAAGGAGAGCACTCTGCTCACCTCTGTAATAATGGTAATTGCCACGGTGCTCGGCATAGGTCTCTCTATCGGTCTTTTCATTATGCTTCCGACCTTCATATACGATTGGATGACCAAGCTTATGCCATTTATGGTCACCGATGTGCTCGCAGTAGACTCGCTTATAAAATCCTTCTTCGAGGGAATTCTTAAAATAGCGGTGCTCGTCGGATATATGGCGCTCGTAACGCTTATGAAGGATATCCGCCGCACCTTCCAATACCACGGTGCTGAGCACAAGACGATATTCTGCTACGAGAGCGGACTTGAGCTCACGGTAGAAAACGTACGTAAGCAAAGAAGATTTCACCCCAGATGCGGAACGTCGTTTCTCGTGCTTATGCTGCTCGTGGGAATGTTCGTATCCTTCTTTATCGACCCGATATTCTATCTGACGATAGGACATCTTCCCCACGTGGCTATCCGTGCGGTAATAAAGCTCCTGCTCCTCCCCATTACTATGGGTATAGGCTACGAGATAATAAAATTCGCAGGCAGACACGACAACGCCTTTACCCGCATCGTATCCGCTCCGGGTCTGTGGCTTCAGAGAGTCACCGTGCTTGAGCCCACCGACGATATGATAGAGTGTGCTATAGCCGCATTCGTCGAGGTGATCCCTGAGGACCAAAGTGACAAGTACTAAGGGCTAACAGATTTGACGAGACCGAAAAAGTCCGTAACAAATAAAATCTTATCCCTAAAAAGCAAAAAACGTTAATTTAGATATTTTGAGGTAGAAATCCTTCGGATTTCATTTTATCGGACTTTTTCTACCGTCGCTCTCGAGGCTCGACGTACCTTTGTACGCCTCACGCCTCGAGATCAACGCTTCTCGCCTAAATCTGCCGCGCCCTCGGTTTTGTTTTATCTAATAGATTTGACGAGACTGCACAACAAAAACAAAATGCCATTAACTCAAGCGTTAATGGCATTATTATTCCAACGTTCGTAATAAAACAATACTGTTGAGCTATTCCCGCGTATTCGCCGAAGGTCTTGGACGATAGGCTGTCGCCAAGCTCGGCAAAATACTTTTCTGCAACACGCTTCATCCACACGTCGATGGGAAATGCGTCGTATTTTTCAAAGCCGAACAGTAGCGCGCAGGACGCTACCTTTCGACCTATTCCCTTTACCTCGCACAAAAGCTCTATCGCGCGCTCAATGTCGGACTCGCTGTATATCTTCTCAAAGGAGAGCCGTCCGTCAAGCGTTCTTGAGACCGCGTCGAATATGTACTTTGCCCTAAATCCCGTTTTCATCTCAAACAGACCCGCCTCGCCGAGCTCAAAAAGCGCTTCTGCCGTCGGGAACGCGCAAAGCGACGAGCTCGCCGTGATATGCTTCTTAGCTTCATCACAAAGCTCTATAGGCTGTCCGCACTTAAGTGAAAGCGACTCGATTATCTTTTTGATACGCGGTATATTGTTATTCTGCGAGATTATAAAAGATATGACACACTCAAAGGGGTCCTGCGAGAGTATTCGTATACCCCTGCCGTATTCCGCGGCGGC
>SVSY01000083.1 GCA_015064065.1 Oscillospiraceae bacterium | reverse complement strand
AGACGATGCCGTAAGAATAGTTACCGACTCGGCAACCATCTTCCTGCCTCTTTCGGATATCGTCGATACCGAGAAGGAAAGAGCAAGACTTGAGGGCGAGCAGAAGAAGCTCGCAGGCGAGATCGAGAGAATTGAAAAGAAGCTTTCTAACGAGGGCTTCGTTGCTAAAGCTCCTGCGGCAGTAGTCGAGGGAGAGAAGGCAAAGCTTGCAAAATACCGCGAAAACCTTGAGGGTGTTGTTGCGGCTCTTGCTAAGCTTAAGTAAATAAAATGGAGAGAGTTAAGTTTATTTTAACTCTCTCCATTTAAATTTTAAAGTAATTTTCAAAACAGATTGATTTATTCACAGTTTTGTGCTATAATCATTTAAAATGTTTTTTAAGGAGATACATCTATGTCGACAGCACTATACTGCGGAAGAGCAAGTGAAATTTCTCATACGAAGCTTATGAGTCTTATAAATGTAAGCTTCGGAGCTTTGACGCCCGAGTCGGCACTTGACGGACTTTTACCCAAATGCTATCGTGAACACTATCGTCCGCAGGATCAGAATTACGTAATAACCGAGGACGGCACACCCGTAGCCGCTGTCGGCGCATACGATCACGAAATAAACGTCTGCGGCCGCCGTCTCGCATGCCGCGGCATAGGCAACGTCGCAGTACATCCTGAGCATAGATCGAAGGGCTATATGCAGATGGCGATGAAAAAAGCATTGGTTGATATGGTGTCGGACGACATCGTTCTTTCAACTCTCGCGGGACACCGCCAACGCTATCAGTATTTCGGCTACGAAAAGTCGGGGGCGCAGTATTGCTTCAATATCTCACCGCAAAATATCCGCCATCTTTTCAAGGATTTGCCCGCTCCGTATACGCTCAAGCTCATTACCGACCCCGATGACACGCTTATTGACGAAATAATACGTATTTCTGAGAAAAAGCTCTACTTTCCTGTTCGTCCGCGCGAGAAATACCTCGATGTCGCTAACACTTGGAAAGCCGATCTGTTTGCCTTTACCGACGATTCCAACGAAAATAGGTTCGTCGGTTACTGCATTATGAGCAAATCGGGAACTGTGACAGAGATAGACACGAAGAAACCCGAATATCTTATGGGTATGATACACTCGGTATATGCTTATCTCAACAAAGGCTTTACGGTAAATATTCCCTCATTCGATCTTGAGTCTGTATCAATTCTCGCTCCAATAGCCGAGGAACACAGCCTCGGTGTCGCTATGATGTACAATATTTTCAACTATGAAACGGTAATTGAAGCATTTATGGCTCTCAAGCTGAGCTATACAACGCTTTCCGACGGCGAGCTGACCCTGCTCATCCACGGCTTTGCAAAGGACGAGGCTCTGCGCATAACCGTCAAGGACGGAAAGCATACCGTCTCTCCCTGCGACAGTGCTTCTGTCGATATCGAGCTTGAGCATCTGCAGGCTATAGAGCTTTTGTTCGGTCCTATTTCGGTTTTTCGCGAAAAGCAAAACGCTTTGATAAGATCGTGGTTTCCTCTGCCGCTGTGGATGTATTCTGCTGATGAGGTCTAACTGAAAACATTAGGTGGCGTTGCAGAGGTCGCACTCAACAAGCAACGCCACCCTATTTACTTGTAGGAGCTAATGTGTTATAATGTATAAAGTAAATTTCATAAGAGAAAGGTCAGAATATGAATAACTTTACTAAAGCAGTCAGATTTCAATATCCCGACTATATACCTATGCATTTTCACATCAACGATGCCTGCTGGCATCACTACAATAAAGAACAGCTTTGGGATCTGATGGAAGCTCACCCGTTCCTCTTCCCGAGTTTCAAGCGTCCCGTATCCGATTGGATGCCGAATTACGATGGCAACGCGCGCGCAGACAAGCCCTATACCGACCCTATGGGTTGCGTTTGGCACACGTCCGACAACGGAATTACGGGCACTGTTCTCGGTCATCCGCTCAAGGATTGGAGCGCGTTCAAGACGACTTGGAATATCCCCGACCCCAACACAACAGACGGTCTGCATCACAACGTGGATTGGAATGCGTTGGAGGTGGATTGGAAAAACATCCGAGAGAGCGGCGAAAGCTTCGATGCGGGACTCCGACACGGACATACCTTTCTTCAGCTTTGCGACCTTCGCGGTTATGAAAATCTTCTCGGCGACATGTGGGATGAAGAACCGCTTCTCTATGAACTTATAGACGAGCTTACCGAGTTTAATCTCGCGCTTGTCAAGCGTTATATCAAGAACGGCTGTTCTTCTATGGCATACCCCGAGGATCTCGGTATGCAGGTAGGTCCTATGCTCTCGCCCGATATGTTTCGCACCTACATAAAACCCGCTTACGAGCGTATCATGCAGCCCGCACGCGACGCGGGTGTGCCGATACATATGCACTCCGACGGCGATATCCGTCAGCTTGTTGATGACATAGTAGACAGCGGAGTTGAGATAATAAATCTTCAGGACCTTGTCAACGGCATCGATTGGATCGCGGATCGTTTCAAAGGCAAGACCTGCGTTGAGCTCGATATTGACCGTCAGCGTATCACCCCTTACGGTACGCCCGCACAGATAGATGCCCTCATACGTGAAGAGGTGGAAAAGATATCGACTAAGGCAGGCGGACTTTGTATGATCTACGGTCTGTATCCCGGAGTGCCCGTAGAAAACGTCAAAGCGTTGATGGACGCAATGGAAAAGTACGCTTTTTATCATTCGTAAAACTTTAGTCTATTTAAACGCATAAAATGGAGGTATTTGCTATGAAAACGCCTATAAGCTGGATAATTGACGACCCCGCACCTATTGTTTCGGTGTATTACGAGGTTATGGATGATCCCGTCACCGCAGACGGACGTCCGCTTGTTCCTACGTATCCCAACGAAGCACTTTATGAGTTTTGCGATATTATCGAAAAATACGGCATACGCGGTAAATTCAGCGTCGTTCCTATGCCGGGAAACAGAGGAGATATAATCAACGGCATTGAGGGCGGTTCTAAAGAAGAGCTTGACGCTTGGCTCGATTGCGTGAAAAAGCGTGTTATTCCCGCGTTTTCCGTCGGACCTGAAATGCTTTCGCACAATAAGGCTGTCGATCTGAAAACAGGCGAAGCTCTCCCGCTCAACGAGCGCGATTGGGCATCCACGCAGGATAGAACTACACTTATTCCCTATATATCAAAAGCATTATCTCTGCTCAAAGAGGCAGGACTTGAGACGATAGGAGTTACGTCTCCTTGGAATTTTGGCATTGAGGTCGAGGACGAATATGAGCACTCTATCTCTCTTGCTGTAGAGCAGGTCACGGGCAGTAAAAAGGCGTGGTTTTTCCTTCGCGGATTACGCGACACTCCCAACGCAAAGCCTTGGATAGCTCTTGAAGAAGACGGAAGGATCTTGGTTTCCATTCCCGCAACGCTCCGCGATAATATCTGGCAGACTATAGATACTACAAGATGTGACGATGAATATATCTCCGAGGTCGCCGACGTAATTATTACGGCAGACGGTAAGGGTGGCACTCTTATGCAAGTGCTCGAGACCGGCGGCTACCCCATACTTATCACACATTGGCAGAGCCTTATGTCTAACGGACTTTACACGGGACTCAAGGTTATGGAAGAGATCGCCGCAAGAATTTCGCTCAATCTCTCCGACCGCGTAGAATGGATGAACTTTGAAGAGATAACCGATATGGTTTTGAAAAACAAAGAAAACTACCCCAAACGCTTTTTTTGATCTTCCTATCAAAACACCTAATAAAAAAACGCCGAGAGTCTCGGCGTTTTTTATGTTTTAAAAGAGTCCTTGCGTAAACGCGCGGTCGAGCTCCGCTTCGATAGCGTCAGCCATAAGCGCAAATCCGATGTCGTTGGGGTGGCAGGAATCTACCGTACACATATTCTGGTATTTGCCGCGGAAGAGAGATGCTCCGTCAATATAATACACGTTCTTGTCTCCGTTTGCGCGTGCTCTGCAAAAGCTTTCAAAGACTACCTCTCGGCGCAAAAGATTGTTATCGTAGTCATTGTCGAGATCGCATTTTGAAAGCATAATATACGGAATATCGGGATGCGCCGCGCGTAAAGTCCGTAGACCTCAAACGGCTCTTTGCGAACGTCATAAAATGCTACTCCGTCCTTTTGAAGCACACTCTCTACGGCAAAATTTTTATCTATCTTTGAAAGGTCATTCATAATTAGCCTCCTTGAAACATCTGTAATAATTATATCACAGTTTTAAAAAAATCAATATGTTTGAGCATATAAAAGATATTTATATTTCAAGGTTCGTTGCCGTTAGGTATTTGCCGCACCCCAAAAATTTTGTAAAAAAAGATAAAGAAAAATTAAAAAAGGTATTGACAAAAGAAATATGATGTGATATAATGTACAAGTCGTCAGGAAAGACGAATGCTGGTATGGCTCAGTCGGTAGAGCACGTCATTGGTAATGACGAGGTCATCAGTTCGATTCTGATTACCAGCTCCAAAAGCACTTGCGAAAGCAAGTGCTTTTTTCGTTGTAAAAGAAAATGGGTCTGCCGATCTTTCGGCAGACCCAAATTTTGTTTATATACTTATAAGTAGTATCGCGGCACAGCCAAGAAGCAGTATTGCGCCGTCGTTTTTTGATAGCTTATCCTTGAAAAAGAGTATTCCAAGGAGCATTGAGAGGAATATCGTTCCGATATTGAGTGACGGGAAGAGCAGAGCACTTGACAGCCTGCCCGCAAGCGTGGTGTTAAGTATATTGCACACCACAAAGCATACGCCAACACCTGCTGCAAACAGCATCGGAAGTAAGCGGGTCTTTTTATCGCTCGATTGCTCTGCACTCTTGTGTCCGACAAGCACGCCGGCAAATGAAACTACAGCCGAGAACAAGAACGAAAGGAAGATAAATGCGTCCTTTTGGTTTGCGTATGCAGAGCTTTGTTGCACCTTTTGCATTATTCCAAGACCGCCCGAGGCGAGCATCGCTATAAGCAGTGGGGCAAGATATGCTCCTATATTCATACCTTCAGAGCCTTTTTTTCTGCCCGATAGGATTATCGTGGGAATAACTATGAGTATTCCCAAAATATTAAATACAGTCAGCTTCTCACTCCAGAATATTGCGCCCGAGAGAGTGGGGAAGATAAAGCCGAGCGAGTATACCGTCGAGCAGATGCCTGTTTTTCCGCGCTTTAGCGCTACCGTATAGCACCATTGAGCGCATAGCAGAAGAGTTCCGTATATGAACGCGTATATAAACGTTATAGGGGCGATGTTTGGAAAGGATATTTTTCCGAATATCAGAGAAATAAAGCTTCCTGTTGAAAATATAATTGCTTGTGAGAGAAAAAATCGTTTTTCACCGAAGCTATAAGAAGAAATATATTTTGAGAATATATTCCGTCCCGCCGAGCTCAGAATGCTGATGATCAAAAGGATAAGGCTGAGTGCGTCCATCAAAATTCTCCGATAAGCGTTTTTGCGAGTCGCTCGCTGAGTATTTTTCTGTTGTCGTCGTCAACAAGACTGAAGCGATTGCCGTCGTTGGGGGTTGAGAGATAGTTCCATACGCAATAGGGAATATCCCATTCCTTGAGGACCGATATCATATCGTGCATCCAATTCTCGCGCGAGGTGATATCGGCGTGGCGTATAGTACCGAATTCTCCGCACCAGAGTATCTTATCGGGATTTCTCTCGATAAATCTCTTTGCGGGCGCGAGCTCGTCGCGGATATATTCAATATCCATTTTATCGTATTTAGCGTAGGCATTGTTATTTCCGTGAACTACTCTATGATAGTCGCGGTATCTCTCAATGTCGTCAGAGGGGTAGGACATAGCGCGGTTGTAATAGAGAGGATCGCGCTGAAGCACCCCGCGCTGATGCGTGAACTCAAAGGGTGCGTAGGAATGGAAGGTGTATATAACGTTTTCATCATCATAGACCTTGAGCGAGTCAAGTCCGGGAGGGTTATTCCACTCAATACCGCCGATAACGACGATGCGTTCGCTATTTTTCGCTCTTATAGCGGCAAGTGTGCGCTCAGCAAGCGAGTTCCATTCGTCAGCCGTTGCGCTGACGACCTCGTTGAGAAGCTCGAAAACGACGTCAGAGTCATTCGCAAACACCTCTTCGAGCTTTAACCACACGGCAATAAATCTCTCCTGAAGAGCAGGGGTCTGCATAAGTCCGCTCTCTTCAAGTATGTCGCAGTAGTTGCCTACAGCCTTGTGCATATTGAGCACGGGGCGCAGAGAATACTTCTTGCACCAGAGAACGAAATTTTTCAAAATAGTGATTATTTCTCCGCGGTATATAAAGGGCGATTCTTCGAGTACTATCTGGTCAAAGCCGAGACGGATATGATCAAATCCGAGAGAAGCGATATATTCAATGTCGCGCTCGGTTATGTAGCTCTCAAAATGCTCCATATCACCGACGGTGATCTTAAGTCTTCTGTCCTCGGGAAGTACGTTGAAGCGTTTGTAGTTGGTCAGCCACCCGCCGATGCCCATTCCGCACTCAAGTCCTGTTATTTTTTTCATAGTAAGTTTTCCTTTTTAGATTGGTTAAATTCTTTTTCGTGAGTCTTGAAAAGATCAAAATAAGCTTTTACGTTCTCAAGCTCGCTCCATCTTCTGATAGATGCGGGGCGCGAATCGAGATCGTATATTTTTGCTCCCTTCATAGCAAGCAGGAAGGGAGAATGTGTCGAGATCATAAGCTGACAGCCGTAAAAGCGCACCGAGGCTTCAAGAAACTCGGCAAGCTCAAGCTGAAGCTTGGGTGAGAGGCTGTTTTCGGGCTCGTCGAGAAGATAGAGCGCGTTTTCCTTAATGCGCTTTGTGAAATACAGAAATGCACTCTCGCCGTTTGAATGTGTTGGGATCTCCGCGGTCGAGCTCATGCGCGACGTGACGTATTGCGAACGGCTCTTTTTTCGCGCGTCCATTCGTCTGCATAGCTCGTCGTATTGGCTCAGATCACGCATCTGCCAGCCGTTCTCGCGACAATCGCGCACGGTCTCTGCGTATTCCTCGAAAAGTTCCTCGCGTTCGCGGTCGATACCGCTGTTGATAGCGCGAACGTCCAGAAGAAGATCGAAAACTCCGTCGCTTGTGACGATCTCGCTTCCTGCGGGAAGCCTTTTTTGCCCGTTACAAAGCGAATAGGTGCAAAACTCAAGGTATTCCGCAAAATGCGGAGAGTCGTTGAAGGGTGCAGTACGGTGGATATTCAGTTTCTCCGCGATAACGTTGAGCAGCGTGGATTTTCCCGATCCGTTTCCGCCGTAAAATATCGTTATCGGTTCAAAGTCAAGCCTTGAGAGCGACATTTGGGGGAAAATATGAAAGGGATACGCGTTATTTTGAGAGTAGCAAGCCATATCAAGCTTGTAGGATGCCGATGACATCACGAAATCGACCTCGTCGCTCTCACTCGCAAGCGAAAATGATTTAAGATACTGCATTAAGTTCTCCTATTTCAAGTTTTCAAAATATGCTTCCTTTATAGTCATTACTTTTTCGTCGCTCGGCTCTTTGCGCTCGTCGTATCTGTAATTTACGTACATACCGAACACAGCGCACTCTCTCTCGCCGTTCACCTCGCTTTGCAGAAGCTCCGAGGGCGTGTCAGAGGCGTAAATACGTTCGCCGTGCTTTATCTGCTCGCTGACCGTGTGGCGATAAAGATACCTGAGCTTTGAACGTCCGTCCTCAAGATGCTTCCATTTTTTCGTCTTGGCGGTACTCTTTTTCTGACGCTCGGTCTTTTCTATGTTGAAAACTATTTTTGTCTCGCCCGAGATTATGTTTTTCTTTCTCGAACGCAGATTGAGCGTTTCTGCAACGCGGATAAAGAATTTTGCTACTCTTACGAAGGCTTTTCGAGCGACCTTTGCAACGGCAGGTTTCCATTTCTCGTGCCATATACGCAGAAGCGTGCCTAATATAAGTACGGCGTCGCCGATTATGAGAAGCTTCTGTATAAGATCTGTCAGCGGATCGGGAAAGGACAGGCTTATCAGTATAAATAATGCTATTACTAAGAGAAGCAGGCGGATCTCGTATTTGTATTTGTTCATACCATTCATATCTCTACCTCTCAGGAAAGCGAGATAACGTTTACAGAGCATTCAGAGCGCTCTATCTGTGCAAGCAACTGTGCAAGCTCGTCGTCGACGTATGGCGTTATAAGATAGATATCCGTACCCTCTGAAAGAAAAGGAGCAACGTTTTTGACTATTGCCGTCATAGAATAGTCGCGTCTGGCAAACCACGCAAGCTCTGAGAAGGTCTCGAGCATTGCCTTGGTGTGCGCCTCGCCGCTTGAACAGGGAATGTGCACGTATCTCGACTCACCGATAGCGCAGTTCGAGGCAAAGCCGACTCTTCCCGCATTCTTGACCGCTTCGCAGAAGAGAAAGCAAGCGTAGTGCAGACCGAGCTCGAGCTGGTCTTCAGCCTTCATAGAGTGCTCGCTGTAGGTCGCAAGATCGAGAAAGATCATAGAGTCGTAATTTCGTGACGAATCGTAGTTGTTGCAAACAAGCTGTCTCACACCGCCCGAAAAGGAGCGCAGGGAAGCCTTGAAATTTATCGAACGCATGGGGTCACCCGCGCGATACGGACGAATGCCCGCAAGGAAGAAAGGATCTTCGATGTACTTTCTGTCAGATATTGCGTTTCCCGCGTGATAAAGATCGGTAGTGAGCGACAGATCAGCTCCGTCGTAGTTTGGATAAGCGTAAAAATCTATCGAGTCGGAAAAAATAAATTCGTTCGAGCGGTAGATTATACTCGCGGTGCTCATTTTGTAATGATCGCGCCTGTTCGGAACTATAACGTGACGCTTCTCAATTGCAGAGAAGGGCGGGATAAAGCACAGGCTCGTTACCTTCGTATACTCTCTGCAGACGAGCTCGTCAATAGTTATACCCGCGGGCACGAAGAAGTCTATACGCACCGAAAACAGCGGAAACCACGAGTGGTTTTCCACCGTTTCGATAAGCTCTATAGTCTCGCCGACAAAGATGCCGTCGGTAGAAAAACGGCGGCTGTATGCAACGTTCCCAAGCGCGCGGGTCTTCAGATTTACGTAGAGTGCCCGCAGTAATATGAAGGATACCGTGATCGCCAGCACTATCCAGAACCACAGCGACGTCAGCAGAGTAACGGCGAAATCGGCTAATATTGCAAAAAATGCTACCATTACGGCTTACCTATGCGAAAAGTCGATAGCTTCACTTGGAACTGCTACAGTATCAAGAACGTGCGCGATGAGCTTTGCACCCATATCTTCGCGGTGGAAGAAGCTGTTGTGGAAGACTATTCTGTGCGAAAGCACGGGAATTGCCGCCTTTTTGATGTCGTCGGGAAGCATAAAGTCGCGTCCCGCAATTGCCGCAAAGCCCTGTGCTACTCGCACGAGTGCTATCATTGCACGGGGGCTTGCACCGAGCACGACGTCCTTACCGGTTCTCGTTGCCTCGCATATAGAAGCGGCGTAGCCAAGCAGATCGCGGTGAACGTAAACGCTTGCAAGCTCTGCGCGCGCTGCGGCGATATCGTCAGCACCTACATGCGACGCATTCTCGTTCTTTGAAGGAGGCGTAAGCTTGCGTGAAAGTATCTCAACGTTTTCCTCGTGCGAAGGGTATCCCATAGAGGTCTTTACCAAAAATCTGTCAAGCTGTGCCTCGGGAAGATCGAAAGTACCTTTCGTTTCAACGGGGTTTTGCGTTGCTATTACCATAAACGGCTCTTCGAGCTTATACGTAGTGCCGTCAACAGATACCTGATGCTCTTCCATACATTCAAGCAGACCCGACTGTGTTTTTGGCATAGCGCGGTTTATTTCGTCTACGAGAAGGATATTGGTGAAAACAGGGCCTTTGACAAATCGGAATTCAGACTTTTTCATATCAAAGAAATTTACGCCGACAAGGTCTGAGGGGAGCATATCGGGTACGCACTGAACGCGCTTGAAATCAAGCGAGAGCGCAGACGCAAAGGTCTTTGCAAGCAGAGTCTTTCCCGTTCCGGGAACGTCGTCAATAAGCATATGACCGCCGCAGAGAAGCGAAATCACGGCAAGCTCTGCAACAGACTCTTTTCCTACTATCTCGCGCGCGGCGTTTGACATTATTGAGGTGTATATTCGTTTTATGTTTTCCATTTTTTA
>SVSY01000082.1 GCA_015064065.1 Oscillospiraceae bacterium | reverse complement strand
ACCCGCAAATTTACTGCTCCCGAGGACAGAAAAAACGTATTTCTCGTGTTTGAGGGAGTCGATTGCGTTGCGGAGTATTTCCTCAACGGCGTCAAGTTCGGTGAGAGCGAGAATATGTTCATTGCTCACGAATTTGATATAAGCTCCTTGCTTTGCGACGGCGAGAACACGCTCACCGTGCATATAAAATCGCCCGTCATATACGCAAACAGCTTCGATATACCCGTAAAGCATTATCTTAATTGGGGCAACGATGCCGCAAACACCAACATAAGACGCGCTCCTCACTCGTACGGCTGGGATATTATGCCGCGCGCCGTGACCTCGGGTCTTTGGAGAGAGGTTCGCCTTGAGGTAAGAGATAAAATTTATTTTTCACAGCTATACGCATATCCAAAGTCTAATGGAGCACAGCTCTTCTGTCAGCTTGAATGCGATTGGAGCGAGCTTCACGATATAGTTCTCGTTGCAGAGGGAACTTGCGGTGACGACAGCAGATTTTATGCTGAGCGCATAATTCCTCGCGACCATAGAAAAGGGCGCACGGCAGAGTTTGCGCTAAGCTTTGAAAATCCTAAGCAGTGGATGCCCTACGGATACGGCGAGCCTAACGTATACGACGGAACTGTAAAGATATATCAGTCGGGCGAGCTTATCCATACCGCGCCTATCTCCTTTGGTCTGCGTACCGTAGTGCTCGACCGCACCGACACCACCGACGGTGAGAACGGACGCTTCCGCTTCCTTATCAACGGTATCGAGATAATGGCAAAGGGCTCTAACTGGGTACCTATGGACGCGTTCCACTGCCGCGACAAAGAGCGTTATGCCGCCGCACTTGCACTCGTTAAGGATATCGGCTGTAATATTCTTCGTTGCTGGGGTGGAAACGTTTACGAGGATCACGCATTCTTCGATTTCTGCGACCGCAACGGAGTTATGGTATGGCAGGATTTCGCAATGGCTTGCGCAAGCTATCCGCAGGACGACCGTTTCAGAAAGCTTATAAAGGAAGAAGCGGGAGCTGTAATACGCAAGCTCCGCAATCATCCATCAATAATTCTTTGGGCGGGAGACAACGAGGTAGACCAGCTTAACGCGGGATACGGCTTTGCTCCCGAAGCAAACAAGATAACACGCGAGTGGCTGCCCGAGGAGGTTGCATTGAACGACCCGTCAAGACCCTATCTTGCAAGCTCTCCGTATATTGCTACGCTTAGTGACAACGGCAGATCTCCCGAGGATCATCTGTGGGGTCCGAGAGACTATTTCAAGAGTGATTTCTATTCGCAGAGCAAGGCTCATTTCGTGAGCGAAACGGGATATCACGGCTGTCCGTCGCTTGAGTCTATAAAGAAATTCATCACACCCGAAAAGGTATGGCCTTATAAGAATAATGACGAGTGGATACTCCATTCCTGCGATCAGGGAGATTGGGACTATCGCGTAATGCTTATGGAAAAACAGGTCGCACAGCTCTTTGGCGAAGTGCCAAAGACACCCGAGGAATATATTCTCGCATCGCAGATATCCCAAGCTGAAGCGAAGAAATATTTTATCGAGCGCATAAGAGTGGGAAGACCGAAGAGGACGGGCATAATATGGTGGAATCTTATCGACGGCTGGCCTGAGATGTCAGACGCGGTAGTTGATTATTACTACGAAAAGAAGCTTGCTTACGGCTATATCAAGCGCTCTCAAGCACCCTTTGCCATAATCGTTGACGAAATGAAGAATTGGAATCATTCGGTATACGCTTGCAACGATACGCTCGGCGAGATATCGGGCAGAGTCAGAATAAAGGACTGCGAGACCGACGAGGTGTTGCTTGAACGTGATTTCAGCGCACCTGCAAACGCGAGCACGGCGATAGCGAAAATACCGATGTTCTATTCGGAGCAGAAATTTTTGATAATAGAGTGGGAAGCGGGCGAGCACAGCGGAAAGAACCACTATCTGTGCGGATATCCTGCGATATCCTTCGAGCGCTACAAGACCTTTCTTAATAAATATCTTTCGAAGGAGTAATTATGTATCTTCTTGGTTTTGATATAGGAGGCACTAAATGTGCGGTCATAACGGCAGAATACGAGGGCGGGGAGCTTACTCTCAAAAAAAGAGAGAGCATACCTACCGACCGTTCGGTCTCGCCATACGAAATGATAGACAGACTTATCGCGCTTGCCGATACGATACTCGAGGCAAGACCGAGTGCGATAGGTATATCCTGCGGAAATCCGCTCGATACCAAGCGCGGACTTATACTCTCGCCCCCCAATCTTCCGGGTTGGGATAACGTGGAGATAGTAAAGATACTCGAGGAGCACTACGGCGCTCACGCATATCTGCAGAACGATGCCGACGCGTGCGCTATCGCAGAATGGCGCTTCGGTGCGGGCAAGGGAACGCAGAATATGATATTTATAACCTTTGGTACGGGATTTGGCGCGGGTCTTATACTCGGCGGCAGACTCTACTCGGGAACTAACGGCAACGCGGGCGAAGCGGGACATCTGCGTCTCGAGCCCGTAGGACCCGTCGGCTACGGAAAGGCGGGCTCGCTTGAAGGCTTTTGCAGTGGCGGCGGTATAGCTCAGCTTGCGTATATGAAGGCGCTTGAGTATTCACAGCGCGGAGTCTATCCCTCTTTCTTCAAAAAGGGAATGACCGTAGCCGATATTAC
The DNA here is from genome assembly GCA_015064065.1 of Oscillospiraceae bacterium. Taxonomy (GTDB): domain Bacteria; phylum Bacillota; class Clostridia; order Oscillospirales; family CAG-272; genus HGM12713. The sequence goes on along the minus strand of SVSY01000082.1, from coordinate 7,550 downwards.
CGCAAAGGACGTAGCTATAGCGGCACACGAGGGCGACGAATGTGCAAAAGAGATATATCGTATTTCGGGAGAATATCTCGGACGCGGGCTTTCTATACTTATAGATATCCTCAATCCCGAAAGAATAGTTATAGGCAGTATTTTCGCAAGAAGCCGCGATCTGCTTTGGGAGTCGGCTGACGTGCGTATAAAGAGTGAGGTGCTCGCGCCGTCTTACGATTGCTGTGAAGTCGTCGGAGCGGAGCTTGGCGAGAAGATAGGAGATTACGGCGCAATAACCGTTGCGCTTTACGGGGAGGGAATATTTTGAAAAATCTTGAGATACTTATAGAAAGATATCCTGTACTTGACGTGTGCAAGGGCGATATCGCAATGGCAACTGCGGCTATGGTGCACTCGTACGAAACCGGCGGAAAAACTTTGCTTTGCGGAAACGGCGGTAGCTGTGCCGATTGCGACCACATCGTCGGCGAGCTTATGAAGGGCTTCCTTAAAAAGAGACCTATGAGCGAAGAAAAAAAGGAGGAGATGATGAGCGCTTGCTCGGAGCTTGAGTACGGGCTTCTCTCAAAGCTTCAGTGCGGTCTGCCCGCAATTTCCCTTCCGTCAATAACCGCGCTCGGCTCTGCGTTCAATAACGACGTAGACCCCGAGCTTACCTACGCGCAGGCGGCATTTGCTCTCGGAAAGCGTGGAGACATTTTCATAGGGCTCAGCACCTCGGGAAACGCTAAGAACGTATGCGCGGCGGCTAAGGTCGCTAAGGCTCTCGGAATGACCGTGATATCATTTACGGGCGAGGGCGGCGGAAAGCTTGCTGCTCTTGCAGATATAGCTATACGCGTTCCCGAATGTGAGACCTATAAGATACAGGAGCTTCATTTGCCCGTGTATCACGCTATTTGCGCTGACGTAGAGGAGCATTTTTTCAGCGAATGATAAATTTGCCTTTTTGGAGGTGATATTATGACAGAAAAAGAAATACCAAAGCCCGACAGAGCCGTTCTCGTCGGTCTTGTACAGCGAGGCGAGAGTGCACAAGCTCTCGAACGCAGTATGGATGAGCTCGAAGGACTTTTGAATACTGCGGGCGGTGAATGTGTTGCGAGACTTACGCAGAGTAAAGAAGCCCCCGACGCGCGCACGATGATAGGCAGCGGTAAAGCTGCTGAGCTTGCATATCTTTGCGCGTGCAATGACGTAGACCTCGTCGTTTTCGACTGCGAGCTCTCACCCTCACAGATAAGAAATCTTGAAAATATCGTCGGTGACGAGGTTCGTGTTATCGACCGCTCGATGCTCATTCTCGATATATTCGCGCTTCACGCGGTCACGGGAGAGGGAAAGCTTCAGGTCGAGCTTGCACAGCTCAAATATACCGCACCGAGACTTATGGGACGCGGTACAGAGCTCTCAAGACTCGGAGGCGGTATAGGTACGCGAGGACCCGGCGAGAGCCAGCTCGAGACCGACAGACGACATCTTCAGCGCCGTATCCGCGCACTCGAGGCACAGATAGACGAGATGGAGAAGAACCGTAAGACTATGCGCGCCTCGCGCGACAGAAGCGGTATCGTACAGGTGGCAATAGTCGGATATACCAACGCGGGTAAATCGACTTTGCTCAATGCTTTGACCGATGCGGGAATTTTAGCCGAGGACAAGCTTTTTGCAACGCTTGACCCCACAACGAGAAAATACGAGCTCCCTTGCGGAGAGAGCGTGCTTCTTACCGATACGGTAGGATTTATCAATAAACTGCCCCACCACCTTATAAGTGCTTTTCACTCGACGCTTGAAGAGGCGTGTATGGCGGACGTGTTGCTCATAATCATCGATGCATCCGACCCGCGCGCGCAAGAACAGCTCGGCGTTACCGAAAAGCTGCTCGAGGAGCTTGGCGCTGTAGGAAAGCCCACGCTTTACGTTTTCAATAAGTGCGACCGCGGCTTTGCAGAGCTTCGCGAGATAGGACGTTCTGCCGAGACCGAGAACGTTGCGTATATTTCGGCGCTTACGGGTCAGGGAATGGATAACCTCGTTGCAAAGATTGAGGCGATAGTGACCGACGGAAAGCGCAGGGTTACCTATTTCATTCCCAACAGCGACGCGGGTGCGCTCAATACGCTCTACAGAGTTGCGACGGTCGAGAACGTCGAATACGGAGCTGACGGAATAACTGCGCTCGCTCTTGCAGACGCAAAGGCAAGGGGAATGATGAAAAAGTACGCGCTCGACGACGTGGTCGAGAAGGAAGAGGATTGGGAATGATGCAGAGCACACTCAAATACGTAGGCTCGCTCGGCTCTGCTATGGATTTTGCCAAGGTCGGCAGAATAGAGGAATGGATACACGAATATCTGCTGAGCGACGGAAACAACAAGGCGTTTTCTGACGGACTTGTGCTCTGCAAGCGTTATTATCTCGGACCGATAGAGATACCCTGCGCCCTGCTGTGCAGATGCTGCGGACCCGAGGAGAATATGAAATTCCGTGTAAACGAGGGTGGATTTGAGAGAAAGGTGCTCTCGCTGATGTCGGCGATATCTGCGGGTAAGGATCTTCCGCCGATAATGGTCAATTACGCAGACGGACAGCTTACGCTCAATGACGGAAATCATCGCTTTGAAGCTTATACGCGCCTTGGAAAGACCTCTTGCTATGCTATCATCTGGACGAGTAGCGAGAGTGAAATAAAAGAAATAACAGAAAAATTGCTCGGACATTGAATGTTCGGGCATTTTTTATTCTTCTTGACAAGACAGCTTTGGTAGTGTATAATATATGTAGTTATAAATTGTAATAACGTGTGTAATATTTTCTGTCCCTTGGCGACTTGATAAAAGACAGATGTCAATATTATTTTTAAGGAGAACATTATGAAAAAATTTTCACTTATCCTCATAGCGATATTGTTATTGACAGCTATGCTTTTGTGCGGCTGTGAATTGACAGATGAGGTAGCAGACCCCGATGCTTCTGATAAGAAGACCACCGATGCAACCGAAGCGCCTACCGAAGCGCCTACCGAGAAGCCTACCGAAGCAAAGAAAACTATCAAATATTGGGAGATCAAGTGCCGCTCTATCAAAGGATATAAGGACGAGCATTTTGCCGTATCCGACGACGTTGACCGCGATCTGACTCTCCAACTTCCGAGCGATTGGAAGCTTGATAAAACGGCTGACGGCTATACGATCAGCAGAGACGGAGAGGAGATAGGAAAGATCAGCAACAAGCCCCTTGCCGACAGAGCGTGGGAGCTTGTTGAGGACTACAAAAAGGTAATAGGAAAAGAGCTTGCCGTAGAGAAGAATATCGAAAGCATGGGCGAGGGCGAGGATATTCGTTTCCGCTACAGATATAAGTACAAGTTCGAAGAAAACGGAACGGGCGTGGAGATATCTCTCACCGTCAATTACGAAGAGCTTGACGGAAATGCCGCAGATAAGCTTTATCATAATGCAAAGTTTTCAGCAAGCTCAACTATGATAGACGGAATGCTTGACGATATGGCAGACGAGGACTATCTCATCCTCGGTAACAGCTTTATAGGCACGTCGAATATCGGCGAGATAGTAGATGATCTCTTTATGACCAATCAGAAGTACTGTATGTTTTATGCGATCTCACGCGGATATGCTTCCGTAGCGACTTATATTGCCGACCACGACCTTATGAGCCGCATTGAGCGCGGTGACTACAAGGGCGTATTTATATGCGGATTTTATTCCGAGGGAGAGGCTGATAATCTTGTGGTGCTTGAGAACGCGTGCAAAAAATCGAACACCCGTCTTGTCATTTTCCCTGCACACAATGAGTTCGAAGGACCTATAAATCTCGCGCAGACCAAGTGCCCCGAGCTTCCTTTGCTCAATTGGAAGGGTGAGCTTGATATGCTTATCGAGAGCGGAGTTGATAAGTGGGAGCTCTGTTGGGACGATCAGCACCTGCACAGCACGGAATATGCAGGACTTATCGGCGCAATTATGATATACCGCGCGTTCTACGGTGAGATGCCCACACTCGACCGTATGACGTCGATAGATATATCTCACGCAAGAGAGCTTTTCGGCTCTTATCTTGAAACGGGTAAGATAGAAAAAGATTACAGCATAAACTATTTTAATTGATCCTAAGGAGACGTAATGCAACCGCTTGCAGAGCAGTATACGACAGTAAAGCAGGAGGCACACGTTGAGTTCGAGGAAAAGCGTTCGCTTTTTATCGGACACGCTGTGCACGTTGATAGCGAGGATGAGGCTCTTGCTTTTATAAAGCAGATAAAAAAAGAATATTCCGACGCTACGCACAATTGCTTTGCGTATCTGCTGAGGGGAGGAATAGTTGCGCGCTATTCCGACGACGGCGAGCCGCAGGGAACTGCGGGTATGCCTATGCTTGAAACTATCCGCAAGAGCGGCGTCAGCGACGTTTGCGTGGTAGTCACGCGTTATTTTGGTGGGATATTGCTTGGTGCCGGCGGACTTGTAAGGGCATATTCTCATTCAACCGCAATTGCAATAGAGGGCGCAGAGGTAGTTACCTACGAGCCCTATGCGATTTTTGAGCTGAGAAGCGGATATTCCGAGTATCAAAAGTACTCAAACGTACTTGCAAACGCATCGGCGATAATAGACTCTACCGATTTCGGTGCTGACGTCTGCGTCAGATTTGCCGTAAAAAGAGATCAGGCTGAGTGTCTGCTTCTCAAAATAAACGAGGTCGGCTTCGGACGTGACGTGCCGGTGCCGATCGGCGAACGCTTTGATTGCAGGTGATATTATGAGAAAGAAGATTATCCCTTTGCTCTGTTTGACTTTGCTGATCACTGTGCTGTGCGCGTGTTCAAAGCGAGTTGAAAATCTTGATGAATTTGAAAGCCTGCTTATTTCCGCTTCGTCCGAGACTCAGGATACGGAGCCGTTTGCTAGCACTGTGTACGTGATAATTCCCAAGGATTGCTCGGCGGAGCTTGCTGTTCGTGCCGAAGCCCTCGTGCTCGGAATATATGAAAAAACGGGAATAAATACCTACCTAAAATACGATAGCGAGTCTATTGCGGACGGAGAAGACGTTTTTAGCGTATTGCTCGGAAACACCTCGCACGCGCTGTCGCGCGACGTACTGAGAACGGTGAAGACTGACGACTACGTATGCAAATATGACCGCGGCTCTATCGTTATAGGAGGAGGGAGCGATCGCGCAACTCTCGCGGCGCTTGACCGATTTGAAGGAGATATTCTTTCTACCGCAACGAGCGCATCTCTTATGCACGCCTCCGCGCATTTTGAATATTTTCACGAATACGGTGTCGATACCGTAAAGCTTAACGGATTTTATCTCTATGACTACGCGATAAAATCAGATGCAAGCGAGGAAATAAAGGCTTTAGGCGATGCGCTTAAGGAATATATCGTTCAAAAGAGCGGATATGCTCTGGGTAAGCAAGCTCCGACAGATAAAAGTATAAGCATACTGCTTGATAAGAATGCAACGGAAGGAATTGCCATTATCGAGTGCGAAGAGCAGAATATTTCTATACGAGCCAACAGCGTATACGGACTTTCTGCCGCAGTTGCAAGATTTGCATCCTTGCTCATTCCTCAAAACGCTGAAGATGAATGCCAATTGACCGTCAGTGACGATATTCATGTGGAATATAATATTGAAGACCTTGACGTTTTGGTAGGTGTGGCTGAAGCGGGAGCGCAGAAATCGGTTGATTTTCACGTAGCGATCAGCGAAGACCTTTACAAAGGTCAATACGATGCGGTTGTGTTTTTTAAGATCGGTGAATCTGTTTTCCAATATCTGAGCTACGACATAAACGGGAATTATAACGTTGCCGCGCTTTTGGAATGCGATAACGGTGCAAGTTCTGTTATCTGCACGCAAGTAGGTCATTCGATCGATAGCGCTATCGGCGACGGCAGAATATACTCGGATTTCAAGGCAAACAACGGAATACAATGGAGACTTCTGTTCGTTGATAACTATGATGATTCCGTAGGTGAACTTTTGGATCTTCAGAATACGTTGCTTTTTGTGCGCGATAACGGAGAGGTGCCGTTGAAATACGAATCTTTTGCGGAATTTCCTTTTTCTTTTGAAGGAGGAGAGTACGCGTACCGATTGATATTTGAACAAAAATCAATTGATTGCGCTCTCTCGGATGAGGAAAAAGAAACTATAGACGGATCTTCAAAAACCTTTTGGCGTTTAAACTTTAACAAAAGATATCACGAGTCTTTCAGAGTACTACAGGATTCCCTCAACTGATACGCACTCATATCCCGAAAGCTCGAGGGCAAGCTCTGAGATCAGCCGACAGTATTTCTGAAATTCAGCGAGATTGTTTGCGGCGTATAGGCTGTTTAGAGACTCGATAAGATCGTTCATTCTTTCAAGCTCGTCCGCTTCTATACTCAGGCTCAGCAGCGCGCGGTTACTTGACCACAGTTTGACTAACGCATCATTTTCTTCTTTGGCAGAGGACCTTTCGAGATCTATAGCGAGCTCAGAGATGCCTTTTAGGGTGTTTCTTACGTAGAACGAGTTTGACAGAACAAGTGCCACGAGAATTGCAAAAATGCATAGAGCGCCGATAAAAGCTTTCATTTTTTCTCCTTGAGTATTATTTTTTGCTCTCCGATATCGTTTACCAACATTAAGTATATATCGGATATATTCAATCCTTTTTTTGCAAGGGTCTGATATAAGGTACTTTCGCTGAGACCGACCTGCGTTATTCCGTGTCTGTTTATGCAGCCGTGCTCTACCACTATATGAAAAAGTCCTGTTTCTTTTACCTTTATCTGCATCTCGCGTGCAGTCGGTTGACGAAACGGGGCTTTTTGTATTACGGTGATCTTTCCGTTTTGCTCAAGTATGGCGTATTTTATTTGCGAGATATCATCGATCCCTTGCTGACGAAGCTCGCTGAAAAGCTCGTCAAAGGAAAGGCGGGCATCAAGTAAGGCTTTTTGGCATATCTCGCCGTCGCGTATCAATGTCGAAGGGCGGGCAGTGAACAGATGCTTGAATTTCGGAAAGCGCGAGGTCAAAAATGATATGGTTATTTCGAAGGTCAGTAAGGCAACTATAGGAACTATTGCGTGAGAGAGAGGAAGCTCGGGTTCGGTTATGGGCAGCGAAGCGATCTCGGATATCAAAAAAGTAGTAACGAGATCCGATATCTCGAGCTCACCGATCTGCCGCTTTCCCATAAGCCGCATTGAGAATATCAATAGAACGTAGATTATTGCAGTTCGCAGCAAAACAGTAAGCATAAGCACCTCTTTTGGTCGTTTTGTATAGTGTTTACAGCTTTTTGCTCAAAAATACACCGCTAAATTTCGACTAAAAATATCAAAATATACAAAAATTAAAAAACTTCAAAAAAGGTATTGACAAAGGAGGAGTAAAGTGGTAAAATAGTCAAGCTGTCCAAAAGACAGCAGGGCATCACGAAGCTTTAAAAAAACCTCGAAAAAAACTTAAAAAAGTTTAAAAAAGGTATTGACAAAGGGGAAGTGATGTGGTATAAT
>SVSY01000081.1 GCA_015064065.1 Oscillospiraceae bacterium | reverse complement strand
AAAAAATGCTCTTGCGGACGTACTCTCGTCAAGATGGCAAAGCCTATGGGCAGAACCGACGATATGCTCATTATTCGCGGCGTAAACGTATTCCCGAGCCAGATCGAGACCGTGCTGCTCAAGGAAGGCTATGAGCCCAACTATCAGATCGTCGTTGACAGAGTCAAAAACAACGACACCTTCGACGTTAACGTCGAAATGACGGCAGAGATGTTCACCGACAAGGTCGGCGACATTATGGCTCTTGAAAAAGCTCTTGCAGGAGCGATGAAGACTATGCTCGGCATCAATCCCGCAGTACACCTTGTTCCTCCCAAGACCATCGCAAGAAGCGAAGGCAAAGCAGTCCGTGTCGTTGACAAACGCAAGCTTATATAAGCTGATACAGAAAGGAGAGAAAATATGGCTATCAAACAGTTGACAGTATTTGTTCAAAATAAAAAAGGAACCGTAGTATCGGTCACAGATATACTTTCAAAAAACGACATCAACATCAGAGCACTCTCTATTGCGGAAACGCAGGATTTCGGAATTCTGCGCCTTATCGTAAACGACGAAAAGAAGGCTGAGGAGGTACTGACCGAGAACGGATATCTCATCAAGGTGATCGACGTTGTCGGAGTCAAGATCGGAGACGCACCCGGGAAGCTCTCAGCGGCACTCGGCGTTCTCGATGAAGCGGGCATCAACGTTGAATATCTTTACGCGTTTATGGCTCGTACCGAAAAGCACGCGTACGTCGTACTCAGAGTTGAGGAAAACGCGGTTGCGGAAGCCGCACTCACAGGCGCAGGCTTTAAGATGATCTGTGAGGCGGATATCAACAAGCTTTGAGAAGGTTATGATAAGACGCGCACAAAACAAGGATATATCGAAGATAGGCGACCTGCTCTCTCAAGTAGCTCTCGTGCACCATAATGGACGCCCCGATATATTCAATGTCGGCAGGAAGTATTCAGATGAAGAGCTTGAGCTGATGCTAAAGGACGAAAGCCGACCGATACTCGTCTCGGCAGGCGAAAACGACCAAGTGCTTGGCTATTGCTTTTGCATCCTCCAACAGCACACCGACAGCTCTGTTCTTACTGACATCAAGACTCTTTATATCGACGATCTTTGCGTCGACGAAAGTATGCGGGGACAGCATATTGGAAAAGAGTTGCTTGAGGCTGCGTTAGCGCTCGCCAAAGAACACGGATGTTATAATCTTACGCTCAACGTATGGACCTGTAACCGATCTGCGCTCCGCTTTTACGAAAAATGCGGTCTTACACCGCAAAAGATAGGTATGGAGCTTATTGTATAATTTTTTTATTTTCAAATTACGTCTGATAAAACGGGACTGCTTTCTTTAGCGTGATCGCAATTTTCACGGCTCAAGGATGCAGTCCTTTTTTTGTTATTTTTTACCACACATATAAATTTTGACTTGTTGCAAAATAATAGCAGAGTTGCAAAGCGGATCTCGGCGTGAGAACGTCACGTCACAACTGCGGCGCTTCTCACAAACGAAAAATAATTTTTCACAAAACAATTCCGCAGATTTTGCGGAAACAAGGAGAAAATAATTATGGCAAACAAGCAGGCAAAGCAGGCTCTTGAGCAGATCAAGATGCAGGCTGCAAACGAAGTTGGCGTAAACCTCAACAGCAACGGTTACAACGGTGACCTCACTTCCCGTCAGGCAGGCTCTATCGGCGGTCAGATGGTCAAGAAGATGATCGAGAGCTACGAAAACAACGCTCAGGGTAACACCACAAAATAACAGTCTAACTGATTTTAGGGTCACTGCTATGCGGTGACCCTTTAATTTTTTACTTAAATATTGACAATCGCGAAAAAATAGTTTATAATATATAAGATATAATGATTTTTACTCATTTTGGAGGTTTTTATGACGATTTACGACGAACTCGTGAAAAGAGGTCTTATTGCACAGGTAACTAACGAGGAAGAGATCAAGAATATGATCAACGCGGGAAAGGCTACCTTTTACATCGGCTTTGACTGCACCGCTGACAGCTTGACCGCGGGTCACTTTATGGCTCTCACTCTTATGAAGCGTTTGCAGATGGCGGGCAACAAGCCCATCGCGCTCATCGGCGGCGGTACTACTATGATCGGCGACCCCTCGGGCCGTACCGATATGCGTAAGATGCTCACAAAGGAAGACATAGATCACAATGCCGCTTGCTTCAAGAGACAGATGGAAAACTTCATCGATTTCTCCGACGGCAAGGCTATGATGATAAACAACGCAGATTGGCTCCTCGATCTCAACTACGTTGAGCTTTTGCGCGAGGTAGGCTCTTGCTTCTCTGTAAACAATATGCTCCGCGCTGAGTGCTACAAGCAAAGAATGGAAAAGGGTCTTTCCTTCCTTGAGTTCAACTATATGATAATGCAGTCCTACGACTTCTACTATCTCTACAAGACCTACGGCTGTAATATGCAGTTCGGCGGCGACGATCAGTGGTCGAATATGCTCGGCGGTACTGAGCTTATCAGACGTAAGCTCGGCAAGGATGCCCACGCTATGACCATTACCCTTCTGACCGACTCTCAGGGCAAGAAGATGGGTAAGACAGCGGGCAACGCAGTATGGCTCGACCCCAACAAGACCTCTCCCTACGATTTCTACCAGTATTGGAGAAACGTTGCGGACGCCGACGTTCTTAAGTGCATTCGTATGCTCACCTTCCTTCCCATCGAGCAGATCGACGAAATGGACGCTTGGGAAGGCGCACAGCTCAACCGCGCTAAAGAGATACTCGCTTACGAGCTCACTAAGATGGTACACGGCGAGGAGGAAGCACAGAAGGCTGAGTCACAGGCTCGCTCGCTCTTCAGCGCAGGCGGAGCTGCAGATGCTCCCGAGTTCGTGCTCAGCGACGATGATTTCACAGGCGGCATAGTTGAAGGTCAGATCGACATTGGAAGCGTTATGGTAAAGGCAGGACTCGTTAAATCCAAGTCCGAGGCGCGCACCGCTATCCAGCAGGGCGGCGTTACCGTTGACGACGTTAAGATAACCGACGTAAAGACCGCTTACACAAAGGCTGATCTTGCAGACGGCAAGCTCTTCCGCAAGGGTAAGAAGACTTTTGTTAAGATAATTGCTAAATAATCCAATAACGATAAAAAGCACGACGGCAGTCGTGCTTTTTATCGTTTCAGTTATTTGATTTAAGTCTGCGGAGCTCTGCCATAAAGGTCTCGATATCCTTAAACTCGCGATACACCGAAGCGAAGCGCACGTATGCGACCTCGTCCTTTTCCTTGAGCTTATTCATAACTATCTCGCCGATCTCACCCGTGGTTATTTCGGTGCGGAGCGAATTCTGAAGCTCTGCCTCTATCTCGCTTGCTATATCGTCAGCATTTACAGGACGCTTCTGGCACGCCTTCAGCAGACCCGAAAGCAACTTATTCTTATCGAAAAGCTCCTTGGCCCCGTTCTTTTTGGTGACTATTATCTGCACCGTTTCTACCATCTCAAAGGTGGTGTATCTCTTCTGGCAGGCAAGGCATTCTCTTCTTCTTCGAATGCTGTTGCCTTCCTCAACGTGTCTTGAGTCTATAACCTTACTGTCTGCAAATCCGCAAGAGGGACATCTCATAACTTTTCACTCGGCTTAGTGCCGTCTCCATTTCATTTACGTTACCTATATTTTACCACAAAACCTCAAATAAGTAAAGACCTTTCTTGATTTTTGACGATTTTTTCGACAAAATATATTTTACTTTAATTTTTTGCAAGGCTCTCTCGCTTGATATCGCTGATTATGTCAAACAAGTGATACGGCGGTATTCCCTCGTCACAAAGCGTGTCGAAAAGTCTTTGTGATTCTGTGCCATCCTCCCCGACCAGCTCAGCCGCGAACTCCTCTCCTTCGGTTATCGAAATGCAATACACGGTCTTATCGAATATCTTCAATTCGATAAAACAGTATATCCTTCCCATCGCTCTGTCTGCACGCAGAAGCGTACTTGAGAGCGGCGATGTGATCTTTGCGCTTTTAGTCTTCATATCTGTTCTCCTTTTAGTTTTCGGACGCTGTCCGTTTTTTATTATACACCGCAAAAAAGCCGTTCTGAGATTAAGATTTATCTCCTGAGGGCGTATATTTACAATATATTGCGATATAACCCGGATTGTACCACAATAGATGCCATATATATTGTCGTTTTTTGCATAATTTTTCAGTATTTTTATTTTTAGCCATTATATTTTATCAATTTCGACAGTTTTTTATTTCCACATATTTCCTTTCCAAAAGTTGTTTGTTGAAATAAGTCGATTTTTTTGCTATAATATATTCAGATACTGCAAAGATAACCGCAAATTTTCAATCTGTTTTACGATCGCGTCAAAATCATAAATATTCACCAAAAAGGAGAAAAATATGAATTTATTTTCAAAAAACCGTTTCTCTCTTCTCTTTCTTACATATGGTATATTTGCTTCTCTGTGCCACGCAACAGGAGTTCTTCTCGGCGCGCATCTTTCGGGTATTGAGTGTGGAGGAGTATTATTTCACAGATATTTCCCTATGCTTGAGTACTCATTGATGAGCTTTGTGCTTACGCTCTCGGGAGCACTGCTTATAGAATACGTTATATCAACAACAAAAGAGCCTTAGCGAAATTTCGCTAAGGCTCTGAATTTTATCTGCTTTATACAAATTCTTTGAAAAGAGTTCTCACTATTGCTTCAAAGATGACTCTGTGTCCGTGTGCATTGGGATGCAAGTATCTCATATCGTGCATATACGCGTGGTTGTTCTCTGCGGTAATAACGCTGTCCTGATCAACGTAGGTTATTCCAAGATAGTTTGTAATAGCCTTCATTGCCTCGTTGTAGAGAGGGACCCACTTATCAGCGTGGTAATAATTTTCCTTTGCTCCGTTATGGCAAAGTCCGATGCAAACTATCTTTGCCGCGGGATATTCTGTCATTATAGTGTTGATAAGTGATGCATAATACTCGTCCCAGTTGGAGCAGTTTCCACCCTTTTCGAGAGTCTCCGCGTACCAGTCACCAACAACGTCGTCAACGCTCTTGTTTCCTCTGTTCTCTATGCGGCTGAGAAGATCACCGACGTTTCTGCCTTCAGCCCAAGTATCGTTTATACCGAAGTACACGAGAATGAGATCCGGCTCTTCTCCGTCGTTATTATGGAGTTGCTTTGCGCGGGTCTTCCATCTGTTACTTCCAAGGCTGTCTCCACTCCATGTGTTAGCAACGCAGAGCTCCATATCAAGCTCGCGTACCATACTTCCCCAATAGGTGTAAGTATAGTCGTAGAGAAGCGCTTCGTTAATAGCTCCCGAATTGTACCACACTGCGTTTCCGCCTATAGTAGAGTTGTAGTTTATATTATTGGAAATACCCTCGTAAGTCGAGATACTGTCTCCGAATACGGAAATATTCAAACCGCCGTAATATGCTTTGAGCGTCTCGATCATAGTTGCAAGCTCTTCATCCTCGTTAACAGCTGCGTCGTATGCATCCTTGCCTATGTATTCGCGCTCGTAAGTAAAGTTGAAGAAAAGCGAATTGGAAGCGAGGTCGAACGCCGCCTTTCCGCAGTTCATAGAGAAGCTGAGCATCTGCGGAGCCTTCATCTTAAGAATGTTGAATATGGGGTTGGAGTTGGAAGCATCGCTTGCAAGATATGCGGGAACGAGCGTGTCCTCAGCGCCCGATACCGCGATGGTTTCATTTGCCTCAAGAGCAATTCCGTAGCTCGAAAGGTCAACGGTTATCATCTTATATACATTCTTAGCACTCTCTGTAAGACCGTATTCCTCTGCCGAGATAGCTATATCGTACACGTGTACGGGAGAGGAATTTTTAATAGACTCAAGATCGTTCTTGAATACGCTTATGGTAAACTTGAAGTTTCCGTCGGCATCTACCGTCTTGGTTTCAAGAACGGGGATAGTTATAGACTTAAGAGTAGAATTTGAAAGGCCGAAAAGGTCAGCCATAACGTAGGGCGCACCGCCAAGATAGTACGCTGAGCCGTAATTCTTTTCATTTTCGTAGATCTCGGTTATCTCTTCGAATACGTCTTCTGCGATATAGGTATGAACGTAGCTGTAAGGAGTTGTATCTACCTTATCCTCGCCCTCGTTATTGTTTTCGTTATTGTTTTCGTTGTTGTTTTCGTTGTCGTTACCGGGTTCAGTGGGCTTTTCCGTAGGCTTCTCGGTAGGCTTTTCCGTGCCCTTGTCAGTAGCCTCGGTGGTAGGTGTTTCGCTTTCCTTTACGTCGGGCTCTTCTTCTATGTTACACGAAGAAAGAACGAGTGTAAAAAGCAAAGCACATACGAGCAAGAAAGATAAAAAGCGTTTCATTTTTCGAAATTCCTTTCAAAAATTTTCAATATATTCACCATTTTGATGACAGTATCAGATCTCGCGCACATTTAAGCGGCGAAATGCCGCTTATGCGCGAAAGTGAACTCTATCTGTAAGCCGGGTTCTGTCGTGAACGGTCATCTATCTTTGCTTTACGTCGCCGTAAAGCTCAAAGGCAAACGCCTTTTGCCACCTGCGGATATACGTCGGGCAAACATCCGACTACGGTGTTGCTTCGGATAGGGTTTACAGCAAACCTACGTTACCGTAGGAGTGGGTGAGCTCTTACCTCGCCTTTCCATCCTTACCCTTTCGGGCGGTTTCTTTCTGTTGCACTTTCCCGGGAGTCGCCTCCGGCTGACGTTATCAGCTACCCTGCCCTGTGAAGCCCGGACTTTCCTCACGGTAATACCTTTCGGCACCATACCGCGCGACCGTTTAGCAAAGTTACCCCATGATTATAGCACAATCGAGGGCTTTTGTCAAGAATTATTCATCCCTTTTCTTGATATTGGGGATCGCGGACACGCCAGCCGCGGCAACGGCGGTAATGACGATCTCAGGCACCATATAAAGCCCGTTATAGAATACCGAATAGATCAAAGACAGCCACTTTCCGCTGAAGGTATCGAGGATCCAGCCACCGATCGAATAAAAATTCTCCTGAGTGAAAAACCACTCAGCCCAGGCTCCGTAGAAAATATATCCCGAAAGGATATGGGCGAGATACCGAAGCGAAAGCGCGACCACAACGCCCAAAGTCAGCGCAAGAGTCTTATTTTTGATCACCTTTCTGAAAATACCGCCAAAGCCGAGCAACGTATAGGCAACGAAATAATCGATCACAAGGATCGCGACTGCCGCGCCATAGCCCATAAAATCATCGCTGCTGGGCGTAAACAACGCCATGATGGTGGATCCCTTCGCCAAATACAGATCCAGGACGATCTGGATAAGCGAATACACGCCCGCCGTAAAAAATCCCCACTTCATACCGAACATATAGGAAACGATCACGATCGGCAGCATGCTGGCGATGGTATATCCTCCGCCAAAGGGCAAATTGAGAAAAGGAATGATCGCGCACACCATCGCCAGAGCGGTCGCAAGCGCGAGCATGACGGCAGACGTAGTCAGCCGTTCTGTTTTGTTTGTTGTTTGACTCATGGTTCAAACCTCCCCGAAAAATTCAAAACCGCACGGAAATCTCCGTGCGGTAAGTTCGTTTTCTATGGAAGTCTGACATGTCGACCTGCCAAAATCCGAAGTTAGCAATCTTCCTACGCCGGTATTATCCGTATCAGGTTAAAGGGTTCAGCTTTCGCTGTCTCAGCCATAATGGGCGCCCCCGATTTCTATGCGATTTTGTGATGCTATTGTAGCATGTTTTTCCTCGGTTGTCAAGCCGTTTTTAAAATTTTCTCGTCAATAGTAAAAATTCGCGCCTACGTTTTTGATGTTGATACGGTCAAAGACCGCTTCGTCCAGAATTTCGATCTCTTTCTTATAAGGCTCCAGATATTCGTTCATCCAAAGATTCTTCAGCTCATTCAAAAAGAGATAGGTCCCCGTAGTGCGGTTCTTGAAAAAGTCCTGATTCGTCTCCAGATCGTAGCCGTCCTTCTCCAGCTCATAGCGCATGATGATATGCACACCGTAGTCGGAACGGACCCACGCTACCTCTCCCACCTGGATCTCAAACAGCTTCTTCACCACCTCGGGAGAATCGTATCGGGTGTCGGCGGTCATATAGTAGCCGTTGGGATACTTTGCCATCGCCTCGTCTTCGTTGTACTCCTCGATCAACTCCTCAAAGCCCACGGTGTCCCCAGCCATCGTTTCCTGATACAAGGTCTTGGACTGATTCAGAACGGCTTGCAGCTCCTCTCCCTTCAGGTCCTCCCGCAAAGGATTTCCATCCGCGTCCTTCTTTTGTCTGCGAACGCCCTTGGTGATGTCATACGCTACCTTTCCATCCTCTCTCAGATAGATCGGATCTCCGTTGGCATCCTTTACCGCCTCTCCCGCGGCATTGGTCTTGGGCTTTGCGGAGGTGTCGTAAGCGATCTTACCCGAGGAGGTATAATAGATCTCCTGACCGTCCTCGTCGGTCTCATACACCAGCTTGGAGGTATAGAAGAATACCTGCTTAAAGCGAGCGTAGTTCTCCTCGTAATATTCGTTGATCCATTCCTTTCCCATCAAGGAGCCGTCGGCGCCCAGCAGCGTATCCATCAGGTAATTGACCTTTGCTTCGATCACATACGCCTCGCGCAGCACGTCGTAGTTAGCGCCGTACTCCGCCAAAATGGAGTCAAACTCCGCCCGAGAGCCCCCCGCGTCCTGCTCCATCAGCTCCTCCAGATCCTTGTCGATCTCCTCCAAGGTAGATTTAGGCAGCTTCAGCTTTTTTTCCTCAAACACATGCAATGCCGCCAACGTATTTTTGGCGCTTTGCAGGACCAGATCGGTATAATGCTCGTTATAGGTCTTGCCCTCCGCATCCCATTTGGTATCCCAAAAGGTGTCGTTCAAGGCGTCCGCGCCGTACACGTATGCGGAGCAAAGAGTTCCCTTGGTTCGGGACAGATACAGAGAAAATACGTTTTCCGTCAGCTCCGTCTTTTTCAAGGTCATCATAGGCGTTCCCGTCTTGGAGGCGCATCCCGCAAGGCAAGCGGCAAAGACCAGCATCGCCATCAGGAGCGCAACGATTTTTTTCATTGATTTCATAGGGAGGTCCTTTCTTTTGGATTCATCCGTTATATATATTTCTTGAGAATTTCCTCGTACTGACAAAAGATCTTGTAGAGCATAGCAGTCACATCATCCCCTTTTTGCTTGCGGATCGCCACGGTGGGAGTCTCTCCCATCAACAAGCGGATCCGTCCCCGATACAGGTCGTTCAGCTCCGACCACACCTCAAAATCAAAGACCGAGGGGGTAATGCGGATCTCGCTAACATCCTCAATGATGGTCGTAATGCCGCACCGCATTGCCGCGGCACGGACCAACGCCACCATCAACAGCGTCTGCGTCTGCTTGGGAACGTCGCCGAAGCGGTCGATCAGCTCGTCGATAATATCGTCCCGATCCTCGGGGGTCTCGATCATGGCGATGCGCTTATACAAGCCCATGCGCTGCGCCGAATAAGGCACGTAGCTTTCGGGCAGGAAGGCATCACTACGCAGCGTCACCGTACATTCGGGCTTTTCGGGGATCTTTTCTCCCTTCTCCTCCAGCACCGCTTCGTTCAACAACTTGATATACAGCTCGTATCCCACCGCGTCCAGATGCCCGTGCTGCTCGGCACCCAAAAGATTGCCCGCTCCGCGGATCTCCAGATCGCGGATGGCGATCTTAAAGCCGGCGCCGAACTCGGCGTATTCTCGGATCGCCTCCAATCGCTTGGTGGCGATCTCGTTCACCGTCTTATCCCGAGGATAGGTAAAGTAGGCGTAGGCGCGTCTCGCGGATCGTCCCACCCGTCCTCGGATCTGATGAAGCTGGGAAAGTCCCAGGCGTTGAGCCCCCTCCACGATCAGGGTGTTGGCGTTGGGAATATCCACGCCCGTCTCGATGATGGTGGTACACACTAAGATGTCGATCTCGCCTTGCAGCATCTCGCTCCAAATATCCTCCAGCTGCTCTTTATCCATCTTCCCGTGCGCCACGGTGATCCGCGCCTCGGGAATAGCGCGCGCCAGCTTGGCGGCACATCCGTCGATGCTCTCCACAAAATTGTAAAGATAGAATACCTGTCCGCCCCGTCGAAGCTCTCTGCGGATCGCCTCGATCAGGATCAGCTCGTCGTACTCCAACACATAGGTCTGCACGGGCAAGCGGTCTCCGGGAGCCTCGTCCAATACCGAGATGTCACGGATCCCACCCATCGCCATGTTCAGGGTTCGGGGAATGGGAGTCGCCGAACCCTGAACATGGCGATGGGTG
>SVSY01000080.1 GCA_015064065.1 Oscillospiraceae bacterium | reverse complement strand
GCAAGCTCCTCGTTCGCCCTTTTTCACCCTTACGGGTCTGAAAAAGGGTTCGACTTCGTGTCGGTTGTTTCAAATTTCGCTTTTTTGCAACAATATCTCGACACTACGCTCAGGATGACGGATAGAGGGGAGGTGCGGCTATTATCTTTGAAGCGACCTTCTACAAACTGGTAGGGGAGGGGCTTGCTCCTCCCGATGTCGCGATCAAAATATACAGGCACGCGCGGCTATTACCAAAAGCGTCAACTCTGATTAGCCTTCCCTAGCAGGGAAGGTGGCGGCGAATGCCGACGGATGAGTAGAATCCTGACACAAAGCAACTTTTTCTACTCATCCACCGCAAGCGGTCCCCCTTCCCTGCTAGGGAAGGCTTTTTGTTTCTCTGCGTCACGATTTGGCGGACACGAAATTGCGAACAAATTTCTACAAACCCGTAGGGGTCGGCGCCCACGACGACCCAAGGTCGCAAAAAATCACATCAGCACTCACGGCTACTATCTTTAATTTCACACCACAAAACAAAAAAGCCTGCGTTGCAGGCTTTTTATTTTATTATTTAACGTCCTCAACGTATCCAAGCTCGCACAGACGCTTCCATATGAGGTCCGCGGAAGCCTCGGCGTCGTAAAGCTCCTTAGGCGCTTTTGCGAGATTTTTACGGTAAGGTTCAAGCAACTGCGGATCGCGCGCAAAGGCACATATCTTCTTAGCCGCAAGCTTTGAGCTCGGGATATATATCGCTCCTTTAAGGTCTCTTACGTAATAATTCTTTATACCGCGCTCGATATACGTAATACATTTCGTAACGATGATCGGAACTCCGAGAGAGGCGGGCTCAGATATCGAATTTGCCCCGCTCTTACCTGCGTACAGGTCGGATGCGGCGATATATTTGGTTATCTTGTCGGTAAATCCGAGTGCGATCAGATCGACGTTCTTATTTGGCTTGAGGTCAGCCATCTGCTGCAGAATATCGCGAAGCGCCTCGTTCGTTCCGCAAAGTGCGATAACGGTTATCGGCATATCCGCACGCGATATTATCTCCTCGACCGTCGAGCCGAGCCTTGCCATACCGTATCCGCCGTCGCTGAGCGCGACCGTAAAGGTATTCTCGTCAAGTCCGAGCTCGCGGCGAAGAGACGCTTTGTCGGCGCGCTCTCTGAGCTCTGCTATCTCGGGTCTTGATGGGAATGGGATACGCGTTATATTTCCTCCCGCGTACATTCTTATACGCTCTATCTTCTTAGCTCCGACCTCGCTTGAGATCAAAAAGTTATTGCAGTCGACGTCGAACGCTCCGTTCGAGTAGACGTCAGGGCAGAAGCAGATAGTGTACGGACGCGGAGTATGCATCTTGTTGATATAATACGGCGTTGCCCAATGTGCCGTATAGACGAGATGCGCGTCGAGCTCCTCCATATGCTTTACGGCAAGCGGGGCGGTCTTTCTGCCGCTGACCGTCATCGAAAGCAGGACCTGAAGCGCAAAGCTGTCGCCTGCGATGACGTTACCGAGCTTGCACAGTATGCTGAGCAAGGGAGAACGGTTCTGATTTTTGACCGCCCTCGTAAAGAGCTTTTCGGTCTTTTCCATATCGGCGTTTTCGGTCTCGGTAAAGAAATTCGACTCTATCAGCTCGACCTTATCGCCGTATTTTCTCGCAAATTCGTTATACACCGTACGCGTCGGAACGATATGACCCTTCCCTGCCTCAATAAAGGTGAACACGACTCTCGGGCGCTCGTCCTTTTCGGGTCTGTTGAGGTTTGAGAGGCGGTCAAGGCGTTTATGCTCGAGCGAGACCTCGGCGCAGGCGAGAAAAGCGGCATATATTATCTGGAAATTGGGGTAGAAGAAGAAATTATCAAGAAGCGACATACCGAGTATACACATCGGCACGCAAAGCAAGAGCAGCTTATCGAGCGAATAGCGGCGGAATATCGCCTCGAGCCCGTGCTTGAGGTGGATAAGGAATGCAAGCAATCCGAATATACCCATAGAGCCGAGGAACTCGATAAAGACGTTGTGATACATCATATTGTAAACGTCATCAGCGGCAACTCCGCCCGACATAAAGCCCGAGCCGAAGAGGGGTGCGGCAAAGAAATCCTTTATTCCGCGCTTCCAGATCTCAGCTCTCGCTCCGAACACAGAGGAGATGTTATCCTGTCCGCTCGCGTCAAAGTCAAGGCGCAGAGCGTAAAGGATCTTATCCAAAAGACTCTCGCTTGTTTTTTTATGTATGCAGAAGAGCCACACGAGCGCCAATACCGCGATCACGGCAAGCACGAGCGTAACTATTCGTATGGACTTTTTGTTTTTTCCGCTTATGCAGCAGAAGATTATTCCCGCCGCAAGCACGATACCGCCGAACAGTATCGCCGAGCGCGTATCGATGACTACCGTCATCAGCCAGAAGAATATAGCACAGAAATAGTGAAAAATTGGCAGACGGTGGGAACGCGCAAGATAGAGAGCTGCGGGTATAGCGAGCGCGATGACCGCTCCTACGATAGTGGGAAGTCCCCACGGCATAGCAAGCATAACTCGGTTTATGCGCTCAGCGCCCGTTGCCGTAGTAATAATGAGATTGTCGTACGAGTGAAGACGCGACATTATCACGAGCACCTCGGCAGATACGAGGAAGCCGAGCGTAACCAGCGTTTTGCAAGCGTAGGGCACGCCGTTTTGCGAGCGCGCGATGACGCTGAGAAACATACAGTAAAAGAGCGTGAGAACGAATGCCGCAAGCGCGCCGTAGAAGAGATTTTCCACTTTCCAAGAGGGACTGAAGGCTCCGTTCGTAAGCAGAGCGACGTCCATAAACATTATGCCCCAGAAGAAGATGCCGCGCTTTTTAAGCATATCCTTGATCGCGCCGCTTTCTATAAGTCTGTAGATAAGCACAGCCGCGAGCAGCGCCGCACATATCGCAAAATGCGGTATAGAGCTCTTATCAAAGGGCGGCAAAGGCTTGTAGTAGGAGTAATATTCCTTGCTTACGTCTGCTCCGATAGAGTAGTATATAAGAAATGCAGGTACTAAAAAGACCTTGAGGTCCTGCGAAAAAAGACCCGCAAATATAGAGATAGCAGTAAGTATATAGATACAAGGAAGGTAGATGTCCTTGTTGTTAGTTCCGGAAATAACGCAGATAACGGCAAATATTACGGGGTATATCGCGGTATTCTGAAGCTTTACTATGAATGATATTATCGACGATCTTTCGCGGATCTTGTCAAAAATGGTCATGGCTTATTCGCACGTAAACGCGTTTCTCCTTTGCAGATTGACTGTCGGCAAGACTATATCAATGTATATTATATCATTACAGACTCAAAAAATCAAGGGGTTTTACGTATAACGCAAAATTTTTGCAACACCTTTTTTAAATCAAGCTCCCCATCTCCGCCTTGTTTTTGCCGCAAAATTCATAAGAAAATCACAAAGCAGAGAAGAAAAATCGAAATAATTCATAAAATGTTTATAATTATATGGTATAATGTATTCTGTGTAATCGCGCCGCGGTGCGCTTATTCAAGAAAATTTTAAGGAAAGGAATTCCTAAAATGATAAAAATAGAGCATCTTGTCAAAAACTACGGCTCTAACTGTGCTGTTGACGATATCAGCTTCGAGGTCAAGAAGGGCGAGATCGTCGGCTTCCTCGGCCCGAATGGTGCAGGTAAGAGTACGACGATGAATATCCTTACGGGCTACCTCTCTTCTACCTCGGGTATCGTTGAGGTCGCAGGCGTAAGCGTTCTTGATAACCCTATGGAAGCCAAAAAGCACATAGGCTATCTCCCCGAGCAGCCTCCCCTCTACCTCGATATGACGGTCGAGGAATATCTCATCTTTGCTTACAATCTCAAGGGCTGTACGCTCAACCGCACCAAGCATCTCGAGGAGATCTGTGAGGTCGTAAAGATAAAGGACGTCTACAAGCGTCTTATCAAAAATCTCTCCAAGGGTTACCGCCAAAGAGTCGGTATCGCGCAAGCGCTTATCGGAAATCCCGAAATAATAATCTTCGACGAGCCTACCGTAGGACTTGACCCCAAGCAGATAATCGAGGTCAGAAACCTGTTGCGTAATCTCGGACGCGACCACACGGTCATTCTCTCGACCCACATTCTTCAGGAAGTACAAGCCGTCTGTGACAGAATAGTCATCATCAACAAGGGAAAGATAGTTGCCGATGAGCTTACCGAGAACATCACGCGAGTCGTTGAGAGCAACCGCCGCTTCCAGCTCAAGATATGCGGACCTCAAAAGGAGGTGCTCGCTATGCTCAAGTCGAAGCCCGGCATCATTCACGCAGAGCTTCTCTCGGGACGCGACGGCGACGCTTACACCTTCAACATCGAGACCGAGGTCGGCGTTGACATAAGAAAGAGCCTTTTCTACACTCTCGCAGAAAAGAATTGGCCGCTTATAGGTATGGAAGCCCTCGGTATGAGCCTTGAGGATATCTTCGTTGCTATCGTCGACCAGACCGAAGGCAACAGATACGAGCGCAAGAGCACTCAGAGAGCACCCCGCCGTACGCGCGCAGAGCACGAGGTGGCAAAGACCATTACCGAAAAGAAGCGCGGCGACGCGGAAACGGAATTCTCCGCCCTCTTCGGAAACGACGACGAGGAATAAGGAAAGGAGCAAGATATGTTTGCAATTTACAAAAAAGAACTGCGTTCCTATTTTCTGAACGCCATAGGCTACGTCTACGTCGGCGTATTCCTTGCCGTATCGGCACTTCTCTGCTGCTACACCACTATCGGCTCGCAGACCTATAACACGGCCGATTATTTTACCTTTATAATCTTTGCATTTATCGTACTTATCCCGCTTCTTACAATGAAGCTCTTCGCAGAAGAAAAGAAGCTCCGCACCGAACAGCTTCTTCTGACCGCGCCCGTCTCGCTTTGGGGAATGATACTCGGCAAATTCTTAGCCGCGTTCACCCTCTTCCTCTCGACCGTGGTCGTCTCCTGCATCAATTTCTTCCCTCTCTACGCATACGCAAACGCAGAGGGACTTAACGATGCGTACGATGCAGCCGTCGGACCCGTAGGCGTCAGCATACTTTCGAGCACGCTCGGAATAATCTGCATCGGTATGGCTTTCATAGCTATCGGTATGTTTATCTCCTCTCTCACCGAGAACCAGCTCGCAGCGGCTATCATAACGGTAGCGATCATCGTAGCTATGCTCCTTCTCAATATGGTAAACACCTATATCGACAATTACTTCATCAGATTTATTATAGACTGGGTATGCTTCGTAAGCAGATTTGCGCCCTTCTCGGCAGGTCAGTTCGATCCCTCAGCACTGCTTTATTACGTATCCGTTACAGGCGTCTTCCTCTTCCTTACCGTGCGCGTTTACGATAAGCGCCGCTGGGGTTGATAGACGGGAAAGGATAGGAAAATATGAAATTAAAAGCATCTACCGGACGCAAGCTCCGCTACGGAAGCACGTCCGTGGCAATCACGGCTCTCGTGATCGCCGCGGTGATAATAGTAAACGTCGTATTCTCACTCCTCACCGAGCGCTTCAGATGGTATATCGACCTCACGCCCGATCTCCACTTCACTATCTCGGATGAATGCTACGAGCTCATCGAAGAGAGCGACGCAGAGAACGACGAGGACTCTCCTATAGAAATGCTCGACAAATTCAGACGCGAGAATGCAGAATATAACTCAGCCAATTCGCTCAGCAAGGGCGACGAGGGCTGGCGCGACGAGCACGTAAGCATCAATATCCTCTTCTGTCAGGAAAGAGACGTGCTTGAAGCCGATCAGACCACCAACTACGTAGTTCAGAACGCCGAAGAGCTTCGCGCTAAATTCCCCGACTACGTTACCACCGAATACAAAAACGCTCGCTTTAACCCCTCGAGATTTTCAAAATATCTCTCCTCCAATACCGACTCTATCGCTTCGGACAGCGTTATCATAGAGTGCGGCACGGAATTCAGGATCCGTACCCTCCGCAGCTTCTTCGTTTTCGTCAACGACGAGCCCTTCGGATATAACGGAGAAAAAGCGTTTGCCTCCTCCATTCTTGCAGTCACAAGAGCGGAAGCTCCTCTCGCGTGCTACACCTATAACCACGGCGAGACAATAGCCGCAGTTGAGGACGAAGCAGGTACACGCGTTTACGGAGTTTTGCAGCTTCTCGAGGACGCGGGATACAAGCATATGCCCATAGACCTCTCAAGACAGGAGATCCCCGAGGAATGCAGAATACTTATAACCTTTGACCCCAAGAGCGACTTCACCTCAAGCAGAGACGGTACTTCTGCCGTAGGTGAGATAGAAAAGCTCGACAAATTCCTTGAGGACAGAAACTCCTATATGGTATTCATCTCCCCCGAAACAGGTGAGCTCCCTCAGCTTGAGGAATTCCTTGCCGATTGGGGACTCGCAGTTCGTCAGCAGGGAGAGGATATATACAGAGTCCGCGACGCCGAAAGCTCGCTTCTCGGAGACAGTGCCGCTGTCGTTGCGACCTACGCTAAAAACGACCTTATGGACGCTTGGAGCGAGAGCATCACGGCAAACCGCTCTACTCCTCCTATGGTAGTTTTCGATAAGGCTGCCGCTCTTTACTACTCGCCCAGCTACCAGCGCAGCGAGGTAGAGGACTCGGAGACCGGAAAGAAATATTCTATCGGTTATAACCCCGCCTTCCCCAACAGACGCGTATTTGATATGTTCACCTCAAGCACCTCGGCTAACGCTTGGGTAAACGACCGCGAGATCGCTTCGGCTACCAAGACCGATCCGTTCAAGCTTTTAGCTGTCTCGGTAGAGTCTCATTACGAGCAGGAGATGTACACGACGATGGACGACTCGGCTTACGTTATGCTCTGCGGCTCGACCGATTTCCTTAAAAATAAATATACGTCCTCCAACGTATACGGAAATACCGATTTTATGCTCTCGGCACTCCAGATGAGCGGAAGAGAGCCCGTTCCGGTAGGACTTGACTATAAGAAATTCGCAAACTACGAGATAGAGAGCATCACCACCGAGCAGGCAACGCAGTACACTCTCGTGCTTACTCTCGTTCCCGTCTTTGCCGCCTTGATAACGGGCGTATTCGTAATAGTTAGGAGAAAGAACAGATGATAGAGACCAGAGAACAGCGAAAGGCTTCAAGCCTCTTGCGTAGACGCAAGATAGGAATACTCGTCTCTCTCGTCATCGTAGTTATTCTCGCCGTGATCCTCGCCGTCGTTTACAATTACGTCAATACGGTGACCCCGTATTACGACGTAGACGACACCGAATACCATATCAAAGAGATAGACGGTCTGTACTTTATGTACGACAAGGAGGGAAACCTTCTTCCTCAGGATAATGAGTTCGGATACTACAGAACGAAGGCAGGAACTCTGCTTCTTCTCGACGTACAAACGGGCGAGATAAAGGAGAGAGTTATTCCCGATTTCTACGACCCCTCGCTCTCAGAGACGGTCGACCACCAAAAAATACTTATCTTCCCCAACATCGAGGGAGAGGACATTTCGGCTATAAAAATATTTAATTCCAACGAGCCGCAGGGATATACCCTGATGCGTTACGACCCCAACGAGATGGTAGCCGATAACGACGCCGATTTCGTGCTTATGTACACCAAGATGGAGTCAACGCTCCTTACGCTCAATAAAGAGCTCGTGATCTCGCTCTACGTCAGCGCGGGATACTCGCTCGCAACGGGCAAGATAGATCCCGCAGAGGTCGAAGCTCACGGCTTTGCCGAGTACGGCCTCCTGCCCCAGACGAGAACGCGTACAGGCTGGTTCTACCGCGTCAACGTCAACCTCAACGGAACAGACCACTTCTTTAACGTAGACGTAGCAACCGGAAAGATGATCGACGACGAGACCGTCAAGGACTCGGTTGAGGCTACCTACGATATGGCTATCCCCAACGAGGGCATCAGCACGGCTAAGGCTATAATGCTCGCAACCAACCTTCTCTCCCCCTCTGTCAACGATAAGATAAAATATTCCATATCGCTCAGAGCATACGAGGAGACCTACGAGTACGAGCCCGCCTACTACATCGTCGCAAGCGCCGACGGTCAGAGACACAAAATGATAATCGGCGACAGACTTATAGACGGAAGCGGATATTACGCACAGTACGAAAACGTTGAAACGGGAGAAAAGAGAAACACCGTTTATACTCTTCCCGCTACCATCGAAACAACGCTTCTCGCTCCCGCTAAGGCACTCGTTATGCCTCAGATAAACTTCCCCACTTCTACCAACGATTATTTTGACGTTACCGACTTTACGGTAAGCAAAAAGAACGACGACACGGTAGGAAACTACGAGGACGTTATTTCCTTCTCCTATATCGATATCGAGGACCGTACGGGAACCGTCGAAGGAATACATCCCTACGAGTTCACCGACGGAGCCTTCTCGGGCTACAGACCGAACTACGATAACATAGACGTCGCTCTCGTATCGCTTATGGACCCGACTATCAACGAGATATCCGTGCTCTCTCCCTCAGCGAAGGATAAGATAGCTTACGGAATAGCGAAGCCTATGACGGACGAGAACGGAAACGTCGTGTACGACGCAGACGGAAACATAAAGTCGGTCTACGACTCAAAGTACAAGGTATCCTTCTACCGTACGCACACCGCAGAGGACGGAAAGAAATACAGATTCCTGCAAACGATGTACGTATCGGATAAGAACGCGGACGGAAATTTCTACGTATATACCATAATCGATTTCCCCACCGCTAAGACGAGCCTCGATATGATCTGCGAGGTATCTGCCGCAACGCTTAATTTTCTTACCTGGGACAGATATTCGTGGGTATATACCGACTTTTTGCAGATAGGTATCGTGTACACCGAGGAATGCACCGTAACGCTTCCCGACCGTACCGTCAACTTTAAGCTCGATCACTCCAAGGTAAACGATAACGCTACGCTTACCGTAACGACCGAGGACAGCAACGGAGCAAGCTTTGCTACCTTCGGATATCTCGACTTTAAGGACAGACATCAGAACAGGTGGATCATAACACCCTCCGAGATCACAGTCTTTGACCCCTCGGGAAAGGAGATCAAGCCTACCTCGCGTCACTTCGAGGATAACTCTATAGGCGAGCAGGTCCGCGTGATAAACGAGCAGATAACGGCAGAGGACGGAAGAAGAATAAGCGTCACAAGAGACTATATCGAGATAGTACACATCAACGGAGAAAAGGAACAGCTTTTGAGATATCATAATACACTGTTCAAGAAGCTGTTTATGCTCACGACCAACGTGGCGATAGTCGACTCCTACGATATTACCGAGGAGGAGGAGAGCAAGCTCATCTCTGACCCCGCGAATTTCGTGGCATCGGTGAAGATAAAGGATAACGAGGGCGGAGAGCTCTACGTTGAATACTATAAGCTTACCGCGCGTAAGATGTATATCAAGGTAAACGGAAGCGGCGGCTTCTACGTATCCTCCTCGCACGTACAGAAGGCAATAGACGCAATAGACAAATTCATTTCAAAGACCGATATAGACACGGAATATTAAACCCCAAGGGGCAGAGCGTTCCTACGAACGCTCTGCCCCATAACTATATTTTTAGCGAAAAAAAGCCTCTGCCGCAGAAAAAATGCGAAGAACGAAAAATTTTTTAAAATTTTTTAATTTTTTTCAAAAAAGGTATTGCATTTTCCAAAAAAGTGTGGTATAATAACAAAGCTGTCAATCAGACGGCCCGTTGGTCAAGCGGCTAAGACGCTAGCCTCTCACGCTGGAAACATGGGTTCGATTCCCGTACGGGTCACCAAAAAAGATAACATCCGAACTTCTTAAGTTCGGATGTTATCTTTTTATCCAAGCCGCAGGCTTGGTATGGAATCACGCGTCAGCGTGTATGGAATCGCCGAAGGCGTATGGCATCACCGAAGGTGTATTTTCTGCGGCTTGATTACATACGCGACTTTGTCGCAATTCCATTCCGCAACGAGTTGCGGATTCCATACACGCCTACGTCGTGATTTGGATGCGAAAGGAGAACGATATGGCAAAGAATTTATTGCTTGAATATTCCGAAAAATTGGCTTGCGAAATTGCAGCGCTTTGCAACGAGCACAAAATGGACTCCAATACCGTATATCAAATCAAAAAATCCTCATCAAGTGTTTTCGCCAACATTTCCGAAGCTCAATATCCTCAAAGTCTTGCCGATATGCTATCTAAGTTTGAGATTGCACGCAAGGAATGTATCGAAACAGAAAGCTGGCTCAAATTGATTTTTTCGTCCGGAAGTATTGATGAAAAAGCCTTTAAGAAATACCGTAATCTCTGTGGCAGAATACGCAGGATCTTGACATCCTCTTGTATTACAATTGAAAACAAAATGAAGC
>SVSY01000079.1 GCA_015064065.1 Oscillospiraceae bacterium | reverse complement strand
GTATCTCAGTTCCAATGTGGCCGTTCAACCTCTCAGTCCGGCTACTGATCGTCGGCTTGGTGGGCCGTTACCTCACCAACTACCTAATCAGACGCGAGCCCATCTCTGTACAATAAATCTTTGGCATCAAAGACATGCGACTT
Source organism: Oscillospiraceae bacterium (assembly GCA_015064065.1). Taxonomy (GTDB): domain Bacteria; phylum Bacillota; class Clostridia; order Oscillospirales; family CAG-272; genus HGM12713. The sequence continues at coordinate 10,342 of SVSY01000079.1, read as the reverse complement.
CGATGCGTTATGCGGTATTAGCGTCAGTTTCCCGACGTTATCCCACATACAGAGGCAGGTTGCTCACGCGTTACTCACCCGTCCGCCACTAAGTTGTCTAAACGCTTCCCGAAGGATTAATTCAAACAACTCCGTTCGACTTGAATGTGTTATGCACGCCGCCAGCGTTCATCCTGAGCCAGGATCAAACTCTCGAAATAATTATATCATATCTCGGTTACCCGAGTTACAATCTTCTTTCGAGCTATTCTTTCTTAGCTTCTTTTACTTTGTTGAGTATATATAACTCTTTGACGAGATTTGCACTTGCTTTTTTGCTTTGTACTTATCTCTTGTTGTTCAATTTTCAATGACCGTTCGCTGCACACGCTTTCGCGCGACAGCCTTAGTATTATACCACATCACTTTCCCTTTGTCAATACCTTTTTTAAACTTTTTTTAAGTTTTTTTCGAGGTTTTTTAAAGCTTCGTGATGTTCCGCTGCCTTTTGGACAGCTTGACTATTTTACCACTTTACTCCTCCTTTGTCAATACCTTTTTTGAAGTTTTTTTCAAACTGTTGTTTTATGTCAAAAATGCCAAAATCAAGTTCCGTTTTTGTGCATGTTGCACACAAAATCAACTTGCGAATATAAGTTGCAGGAGTGGCATATACTTTTTCAAGAGTCTATATATAAATAAAGAGGAAGAAAATGAAAAAAAGAATAATATTTGCGAGCATTCTGTTTATCACGCTCATCATTACTTGTACGACCGCCGTATTTATGCTTCTTGCACATCACGATCGCTTTTGCCCGCATTCAGAGTTACGAGAAGAGATCATCGTGCCTACCTGCACCTCTGTCGGAAAGACTCTGCACGTATGCCTTGACTGCGGAGAAACATACGAAACCGAGATCACCCCACCGCGAGAGCATTCGCTCAAAGGTATTTCCATTAAGCCGCTCTGCAACGCTGAAGGCTATACGCTCAACTATTGCGAATGCGGATATTCATTCCGTTCCGATACCGTCGCGCCCGTGCCGCACGAGTTTTCAAAAAGCGTAACTGCACCAACCTGCGAGGATCAGGGGTATACGAAATACACCTGCAGCATCTGTGGATATTCCTATCAATGCGAGTACGTAAGCCCTCTTGGACATTCTTTTTCATCAAGCACGGTGCTTCCGACCGCAACGAGCGCGGGATACACGCATTACGTTTGCCCCTGCTCCTACGAATATAAGGGCAACTACGTCTACTACAGCGATATTTTGGAGGACGCTTATACAGATAACACCGACGTTCTCGCGCGTGGCATCGACGTATCGCGTTGGAATCACCAGATAGACGCCGCGAGCGGAGAATATCTTCCGATAGATTGGCAGGCTGTACGCGCGGCGGGTAAGGATTTTGTGATACTCAAGGCAGGCAGTACGAAAAGCGGTATCGAGCCCACCTTTGAGATGGACTATGCGGGTGCACGCGCGGCAGGGCTTGAGATAGGCGTCTATTTCTATACCTATTCGACGACTGTTGCAGGAATAGCCAAGGATGCCGAGATGCTTATGCTTTGGCTTGAGGGCAAGCAATTCGAATACCCGATATATCTAGACCTTGAGGATTCCTCGCTCGCCTCTCTTGGTAAAAATCATCTCAGCCTTATGTGCGAGACCTTTTTGTGCAAGCTTCAGGAAAACGGATACTACGCGGGGCTTTATACCAATCACACGTGGCTGACGACGATACTCGACACGCCGCGAATAGTGACTCTGTTTGACCTATGGTACGCGCGCTATCCCGGTACGAGCGTGCCGACGTGGAACGAGGAAAAGTACGGCAAGCAGCTTGGAATGTGGCAATACAGCGAAAGCGGAAGTATTGCGGGAATAGACGGCGATTTTGATATGAATTACGCCTATAAGCATTACGGAGAGCTTATGAAAAAGTGGGGATTGAACGGATTCTGAAAAAGGAGCGCCAAGCGCTCCTTTTTTGCTTTAAGAAATTGTTTGTTCCTCGCCTGTGTTTTCAAGATCAACCGCCACGACCTTGAAATCATTCGCACCAAACATATACATATATCGTATATTTCACTTTTTTCAAAATTTTTTATTATAATTAAATTATATCATAAGTACGCCGCATGTCAAGTCCTGCGGAAAATATTACCTGCCGCTATACGATTGACAAATATAGCAAAATATGATAAAATATCATCACAAACGGTCATATACGGAGGAATTTCCTTTGAAAAACAAATACACCATATTCTTGCTTATTCTCCTGTCTTTTGCTCTACTTCTTTTCTGCGTCTCGTGTAACGATGCAAATGCAGAGTCAAACGACGAAGAAAAAACCGAGCTAAAAACCGAACGAACAGAAAAAGAGACAGAGCACGTTCACACCTTTGGAGAATGGGTAACTATAAAGTACCCGTCCTGCACTGCAGACGGCACAGCCGAGAGAGAATGCGAAGAGTGCGGTGAGTGCGAGCAAAAAAATCTCTCTAAGACCGAACACAGTCTTGCACAGACCGTGATATCACCCACCTGCACCGCGGAAGGCTACACGCTTTACGAATGCAAGTGCGGATATAGCAAAACAGAGGATCCCGTTCCAAAAATACCTCATTCCCTCACGTCTACTCTCACTCTGCCGACCTGTACGTCTCAGGGCTATACCGACTACAAGTGCAAGTACTGCGACTATCAGAAACGCGACGGCTTCGTAGATCCGCTTCCTCACGAGTTGGTATCGGTCACGACTCCGCCTACCTGCACCTCGGAGGGCTATACCGATCACGAGTGCAAGAACTGCGATTACGAGAGCAGAGACAGCTACGTCGATATGCTCCCGCACGACCTCAGTGCCGAGATAGTACACCCCACGTTCCTTAAAGACGGGCAGGCTATCTACACCTGCGAATGCTCCTACGTCGAGACGGTAACGCTGAGCTACAGCGATATATTCGGCGGAGCATACGTTGAGAACGCTACGGTGCTCGCCAACGGAATAGACGTATCGCGTTGGAATCATTCGACAGACAGCAATGGCAATTATCTCCCTCTTGATTGGAGCGCAATAAAGGCCGCGGGGATCGATTTCGTTATCATCAAGGGCGGAAGCACAAAGACGGGAGTAGAGCCTACGTTCGAGATGGACTACGAGGGCGCACGCGCCGCGGGCCTTGAGATAGGAGTTTATTTCTACACCTATTCAGGTTCAACAGAAGCCGCAAGAGCAGACGCAGAGCTGCTTTTAGAGGCTCTTGAGGGTAAATATTTCGAATACCCGATATACTTCGACCTCGAAGACCCCTCGATCGAAAGTCTCGACAAAGACCTTCTTATGGATATGTGCATCGAATTTGCCATTGCCTTGCAGGAAAACGGCTACTACGCGGCACTTTATACAAATCACAATTGGCTGACAAATATACTTGACCGCGAGAGCGTCGTATCGACCTTTGACGTGTGGTATGCGCGCTACCCCGATACGACCGAATACATCTGGGACGAAGAAAAGTACGGAAAGCATCTCGGAATGTGGCAGTACACCGACAAGGGTCAGTTCGATGGCATTGACGCTTTCTTCGATCTCAATTTTGCATATAGGGATTACAGATCGATAATGGAAAAATGGCAGCTTAACGGATTCAAAAATAAACTTTAATATTTTTTCAATTATTTTCAAAAAAAGGCTTGACAAAAGAGCAATGTTGTGTTAGAATATTTGGGCGTGATTGAGAGAGTACTCCAAAAGCGCACATGCGGCGTTAGCTCAGCTGGATAGAGTGTTTGGCTACGAACCAAAAGGTCGGGGGTTCGAATCCCTTACGCCGTGCCAGAAAAAGACTCAGGATTGGATACAATTCTGAGTCTTTTTCAGTTAAATCCGCCTTCGTCGGAATAAATCCACTTCGTGGATGAAATCGCTACGCGATGAAATCTTGCTTCGCAAGGTTAGGGAGAGGCGGATTTGATTTCATCTGAAGCCGTAGGCGAAGATTTCATCCAAACTCGTTTGGATTTCATCCTGCAAAGCAGGATTTCATTATTGCTTTTCTTTAGAATTTGTGCTATACTTAAGTCGAGGTGTTAATTATGGCAGAAAATATTTTGAGAGATAAATCCAAATACTTTGCAAGGCAGATCGTTTTCTTTGCCGTGATATAAAAGCAAATATGAAAGAGTCGGTTCTGACAAATCAGCTTTTGCGCTCGGGAACTTCTATCGGAGCAAATATCCACGAGGCACAATAAGAGGGATTCGAACGCAGTGAACAAAACAACCCTGTGAGTTGTTTATCCCTAAAAAAGCGTTTTATCCATAATCGCACGCTTTCGTTCCATAGCTTTTGGCACTTCATTATGCTATAATAAAATTACATTCTACTTGTCTTCAAGGAGGTAATTATGGTAAAAATAAGTGACGTTCTCGGCTATCAGCCTATCGACATTCACACTCACCTCGATCATGGAGTCGACGGCGACAGACGTGTACTTGTCGGTGAGTCGCAAAGTACTATACATCGTTGCGAGCTTGATCTGCTCAAGGCAGAGTATGACAGCGTAGGTATATGCTGCGGAGCTTTCTCGACCTTCTCGTCGCTCTCCCGCGCGGCACGCACGATCGAAGAAAACGACTATCTTCACACGCTCTCCGAGAACACCGATTGGATCTATCAATGGCTGGCTCTCGATCCTAATCAGGACGCAAATTTTGAGCAGGTCGACAGATTGCTCTCCTCGCCTAAGGTACTTGGTATCAAGCTCCACGTCTGGCACAACTATGACATTCTCGAATACGGAGATAAGATCTTCTCTTTTGCCAACGAGCGCGGCGCATTCGTTATGATGCACCCCGACAAGATACCGCAGATGCCCGCCTTTGCAGATAAATATCCCAACATGAAGCTTATCATTGCTCACGTTGGCAGTGAGGATCACATAAACGCCGTTGCGGCGGCAAAGCACGGCAATATTTACCTTGACACCTCGGGTGGTGCGAGCAATTTAAACAATGTCATCGAGCTTGCTGTAGAGCGTCTCGGATCTGACAATATCCTCTTCGGAACAGATACATATTCGAGCGCATTCCAAGTAGGAAGGATCGCGTGGGCGCGTATATCCGACGCCGACAAGAAAAAGATCCTTCGCGACAACGCAAAGCGTCTATTCCCCGAGGTATTTAAAAACGTCTGATTCAAAACCGCAAAAAAGTTGCAAAAATGAGCAAGCTGTGATATAATATCCTTATACTGATTTTATGAGGAGAATTTATGTCCACCTACCTTTTTGATTTTGACGGCACGCTCGTCGACTCGATGCCGACCTACGTTTCTGCAGTTCTGCGCGTGCTCGACGAAAATAATATAAAATACGAAAACGACATCGTAAAGAAGATCACCCCTCTCGGATTTGGCGGCACAGCACGCTACTACCGCGAAGAGCTCGGACTCGATATGCCCGAAGCCGATATAGTTGCAAGTATGCACAAAAACGCTCTCGACGGCTATTTTTACAGCGTACCCGCAAAGTCGAACGTTATCTCAACGCTGAAAGCGCTCAAAGCGCGCGGAGACGACCTCAACGTACTGACCGCAAGCCCACACGCAACGCTCGACCCGTGTCTTAAGCGTCTCGGAATATACGGTCTTTTCACTAACGTGTGGTCCTGCGAGGATTTCGGCACGACTAAGGCTGACCCGAACATCTACAAGCTTGCCGCCGAGCGCATAGGCGTGTGCGTATCCGAGGTCATCTTCCTTGACGACAACTACAATGCCGACCTTACCGCAAAATCCGCGGGAATGAGGGTCATAGGCGTCTTTGACGAATCTTCGGCAGAATACGAAGCAGATATCCGCTCCGTGACCGATGATTACGTCCGCGACTTTTCCGAGCTTCTCCAAAAATGATATCTCAAAACAAAAGGCTGGACCGAAAGCACTTAGCTTCGGCTCAGCCTTTTTATTACTTTGTGGAATACTTAAATCTGAAAGTATCGTAACCTATCTTAATAGTGTTTTCGTCTATCTGCTCAAAGGTCTTTACCAGATAGTAAGGCTCTGGGTATTCCTGAACCTCGAAATATATTCTGCCTTTTTCAAGGTCTATGCGGTATTTTCCGCTCTTCGTGCCCTGCCCCGCATCGTGTAAAAAGGTAGTCGCAGAAATAAAATTGTAGTGCTCAACTATTCTGTCGTTGGTCACCTGCTCGTAATATCCGTAAAGCTCCATATCACTGCTTTCGGGAAATGCCTCGGCATAGATAGTTCCGCCAATATTGTTAAGCTCCTCGTTCTCCTTTTCTTCGCCCTCGGTATATTCCTCACCGTCGGGAACATCGGTATTTCCTCCTCCGATATTTATACCAAGCCTTGAAAGACCGTATTGCTCTGCAAGCTCGTCAAGATACTTCTCAGTCTTCTCGTAAAGCTTGTCGAACTCACTTGCGTCCATCTCAAGCACGTCTTCAAAGTGAGGCAAGCGTATGCTTCCCGCACTCTTATAAAGCGTAAGCTTTATATCACAGGGAAGCTCAACGTCCGTGTCCTTCCCGTCACTCTTATACGTGACCTTTTCAAGATCAAGAGAAAGACTTGATGCCTTATCCTCCATCTTACATTCGACAAGTGCATCAAAAAGCAAATAGCCGTTTTCATTGACTGTCAGCGAAAGATCTGCTTTATTGCTTCGGTCGTCAAAAATACCCTTGGCGGTTATATCGTATTTTACATTGTCACTCTCGCCGCTGTTGATATCGCATCCCAAAACAAGAGTTGCCGTTCCTTTTTCATTCTCACGGCTTGCAACGTAAGAGGCGTAAAGCTTGCTCTTGTGCACCGCCGATATCTTTTCCTGATCTTCGGAAAGGACGTACTCGTTCCAATCGAGCGTAAAATAAATATCCGTATCGCTCTTAGGATCTTCGCCGAGATCCAAGGTCAGTCTGACCTCACCCTCTTTGTGAGTTATCTTTCCCACTATAGCGCTCATTGCTTTGTCAACGTAAGCAAACGCAAGATCTACCTTCCATTTTCCATCGTCGGCATCAAGCTGATCGAGAATATTCTCAAGGCTCTCTACGATAATATCGTCTTTGCCATCCGCAAGTCCGAGCTCATCAAGCGATCTTTCAAGCGCGGCGCTCGGATCGTCAAATTCCTCTATAAGATTTTCAACGAACTCAACGAGCTCCTGCTTTTCGAAGCTGTAGAGCTTACAGCGTGCGCTTCGTGCAGTACCGTTCACCTTTATACCGCCGTAGCTATATTCACACTTGGATATCTCGCTCTTTTTGAAAGCGCGGGCTATTGCCTTTTGAACGTTTTCTATATTCTTTTTGGTGTCAGAAGAACCGTCATTCATCTCCTCAAGACGCTCTATAAGCTCAAGCACGCTCTTATGGGTCTGCTTATCAAAGGCATACTCGCTTTCTCCGCGGTGTGCGATCGGCGAATCCTTATACCTTTCTTCAAGGTCCTTAAATCCAAAGCCGTAGTATTCACCGCCGTCTATCCCGTCAGAGCTTACGGCAAGACCCTTTTGCGTGACGATCGCGCACATCTCGTTTTCGTCAAGCGCCACGTTAAGCGCCGCACCGTTTTGATTATATCCAAGCGAGAGCAAAAGCTTTTCGATATCAGGCTCCTTAATATCCGAAAGCTCCACCTGTATTCTGCCCTGTTCTATCAGATCGGATATATCAAACTCGGTCCCGATATCAAGCTTAGGCTCAAGCGCATTTTCGAGTGCCTCGTCAAGCTTTGGAAAAAACACGTAATTGGTCATCGCAGCCCAAGCGGCAGAAGTAAGCAGAGAGACCGCGCAAACGATTATCAACACAGCGGGAACGAGCCTTACAAGTTTCTTTTTAAGGCGAGTTCTATCGGGCGTCACACGGCCCCCTTTATCATCCGTCTCTCCGTTAATTTCTTCTTTTACTTCTTCAACTGTTTCTTCGGTATCGTCAGGGGGCATTTTTTCAGTATCATCCGTGGTAACATCATTATCGGGCGCGTTGTCATCAAGCATCTCGTTATTCTTTTCGTTATCCATAATAACCTCCTTTGATCATTCTCGTGTACTTGCAGCTATCAAAAGATCACTGTTTTTCGTAAAGATTTCCTTCTATCATAAAAGAATTTTCACCGATAGACGAGATCTTCTGTTCGTACTGCTTTTCATCTTCGGGAATAAAGGTAATAGTTTCTCCCGAAACGAAGTAAGTTCCCCTTTCCGTCTTGTTATCCCTTCCGTCGTAGCTCCATCTTTCGTAGGTATTGCCGCTAAAATCAAACTGGTCGTAATAGTACTGCTCGTATTTGTAGCTGAAAAATCCATCAAAATACACGTCCGACTCGGCTTTGTCCTCAGATGAGGCGTCAAGCTTTACGGGTCGCAGGTTTTTCAAGGCGTCCCAAACGTTTTTCAAGCTTGAACGGGCCGCCGACGCTATAGCATCCGACTCCTTTACATCCATTTTCAATATTTCTTCAAATTCGCCAAGCTCTATTCTCTCAGGCCGCTTGTAAAGAGTAAGCACAACGCTTCCCGTTGGCTCGTAACGTCTTCCGCCGTTTGCGGTCGCATCGAGCAAGGTGAGCGAAAGTTTTGAAGAACGGTCGACCATCGCGCATCTGATGCCGTACGAGCTTTCGTTGATACCGTTTTCCGCTCCATTCACCGAGCTTTCATCATTGTGTCCAACATTGAAGCTTGCAGTATCATTTTTTGCATCAAGCACGATCTCAAAGAGATCCCTCGACTCTGTCAGTTCCTCGCCGTATCCGTCTTTTATAGAGGTAGACGTGCTATATACGGCGGAAACGGTATTTACCTTTTTGACCTTTTCAACAGAATACTCAAAAACGTATCTGCGCTCGCTTTGAGACGAAGAGTGCTCTTTAGCGACAAGTAACGACACGTATACCGTCTTATCCTTCTTGGGTCTTGCTCCAAAATCCACCAACAGCTCTATTTCCGTATCGTCTCCGAAGGAACAATCGAGAGTGATCGCCGAAACGGCATCGGTAACGTAAGCTACCTCAAGCTTAACGTCTATGTCGTCCATTCGCTCAAAGAGCTCTGCAACGTCTCCTATGACCTTTGCAACGTCCGAGCAGGTTTCAAGAGTATAGCCCATATCTTCGATCTTTTTGGTGAACGTGCCGTTCTCAAGCAGATCTTCAGTAGCACTCTTCAGCTTATCTGACGGCGAGTTAAAAAGAGCCTCAAGCCCGTAGAGAAAATCGACCACGTCTTTTTTATTAAAATCATAGGTAGCAGTGCGCGCGTTGCGCTTCTCTCCGTTCAGATATATTCCGTCGTAGGATATCTCTCTGTGCGAGATCTCGCTATCGTTAAATACCTTCAGTACCTCGCCAAGAACCACAACAGCGTCCTTTTTGGTTTCTCCGCTATTGCTTGCGCTGTTATCAAGGTCTTGAGCAAGCGACACAAGCTTTTGATATTCCGCTTTGCTCAAGGCATTTTCGGCTTTGTTTTCGGGATTGAGGAATGAGCTGTTAAGCGATGAAGCTACTCCCTTGAAATACGCACCGTATCTGTTTCCCTTCTCAACGTCGGAAACGGATGCCGCAATTCCGTCCTTAGTTATTACGGCGTCAAGCTGTCTGTCGGTAAAATCAAGCGACGCATGTGCTTGGTTTCCCTTGTATGAAAGCGAGAGATCAAGATCCGTCTTTCCTCTTCCTATGTGGCTCACGTCATCTGCAGAAAGCTCTACCCTTCCTTTTTTTAAAAGGTCCTTAATATCAAATCGAGTTCCGATATCAAATTTCGGCTCGAGCGAATTGACTAACGCCTTATCTATGCGCGGAAAGAAAACGTGGTCATTGAGCACGGAGATACCTACGTTCAATATTGCCGCGGCAGCCAACACAAGCACGGCGGGAATTATAAATCTCGAAAGCCTTTTGCCTGCGATAAATTTTTTTATTCTTTTTATAAAGGACATTTTCGTATCCTTTATACTCTTATTTTGATTATTATCCATATTTTCTCCCAAAAGAAAGCAACTTACAAAGTATACTTAGTCTATTATACTATTTTTTATGTGTTTTGTCAACCTTTTTGACGATTTAGGTATATTTGGCTTTATTTCAGGATATAAGATACTGAATATCTTCAATATAAAACGAAAATCCCCCTTCATTAGCGTAGTGCCCTTAAGGGCACTACGCGTCGATATAGATCCGCTTGCGCGGATCTTCGATATACGCTGACGCGTTCGATATGATGTTTGCTACGCAAACACTCGATATGCTCACTGCGTGAGCGCGGATCTATATCATATCAAGCTTGAGCGTAGCGAAAGCATATCGAATTTGCCGC
>SVSY01000078.1 GCA_015064065.1 Oscillospiraceae bacterium | reverse complement strand
GTTATCATACGGTAGAGCATCTGTGCCCAGTCCTGAGCCTCCGTGCCGCCTGCACCGGGGTGGAAGGAAACTATGGCGTTGTTCTTGTCGTACTCACCCGACAAGAGTATCTCTATTCTCTTGTTTTCAGCAAGCTTGGTTATCTCGCGAAGCTCTCCCTCGACCTCTTCGACGTAGGCTTCCTCGTTTTCCTCGATAGCTATTTCCGCAAGAGCGATAGCGTCCTCAAGACGAGATCTGAGCGCTTCGTAATCTTCTATGGTATCTTTCGTCTGCTTGAGCTTTTGGAGCACGCTCGACGAATTTTCGGAATTCGACCAGAATTCAGGGTCGAGAGTCTGCTTGTCAAGCTCTTGGGCGGTAGTGCGGAGCTCGTCGATGCGAAGAGCAGAGCCGAGGTCGTCAATATCGGCTCTCATTCCGATAAGCTTATATTTTGCTTCTTCAAGTGCGATTATCAATTAAAACCTCCCGTGGCATAGCCACTTAGCGTAAAATTTACATACTATAACAATTTATTATATCACAGTTTTTTGATATTTGCAAGTGTTTTATGCAGAAATATTTTGATAAGGCGAAAATAAAGACGGGCTGCCGTGGCAGCCCGTGGGGGATGTTTATTTTGAGGGTGAACTAAAATCAATTTTCTCTATTACATAGCCTACGAGATCTTCTAATGTATATTTAGTAGGGGAGGGGCTTGCTCCTCCCGCCGATGTCGCGATCAAAATACATGGGCACTCACGGCTACTCTCTTGTACAAAACAAAAATTAAACTTGTCATCCTGAGCGAGCAAAGCGAGTCGAACTTTTGGAAGGAGGAGCGGTAATATAGCGACTCCGCACAAAAGCGAAAATTGTCAAGACAATTTTCGGGATCTACGTACGGTTTTATGTAACCTTTACGTATAAAAGTAACTTTTGAATTACAATGACTTTACATATAATCTCTTTATAGATCCCTCGGTCGTGGGCGAGCCACTCCCTCGCCCTTTTTCACCCTTACGGGTATGAAAAAGGGTTCGACGCGTGCCGATTTTTTATTTATTCTCGTTCCTTCATAATATCTCGGCACTTGCTCAGGATGACGGACAGAGGGGAGGTGCGGCGAACGGCGTGAATTTTAGGCTACGCGCATTTTAACAAATCCTCTCAAACCTGTAGGGACAGGCGTCCTCGACTGTCCGAGGTCGTAAAGCCTTTTAAGGTGTATAAAGCGTCTGTTGTCTAAACAACATAATAGCCGTAAATCAAATCTAACATTGTTATGTTGTACGGACAGTCGAGGACGCCTGTCCCTACAAATCCAAGAGACTCGCACGCTTCACAGACAAAAAGCCGCCGTCGAGGTCAAGCCCTGCGACAGCGGCGAATTGGTTTTTCTCAAGGGTATATTACCTCTTGACTAAAGTATAGCATATTTTGAAGTGTGTGTCAATAACACTTTTGATGTTTGTAGGAGTGTACAAAATAGGGCGACGAAAACTGTAAGAATATACAGTGAACGTTTATTTTTTCTCCATAACGAGAATTATATCGGGGTGCTCCTCGACGACCTCATAGCCCAAGGCGGCGTATGCGCGTCTCCAGAGGTCAGCGTCTTCTGCGTCGGAAACGTAGGGTCGAAGGTCGAGCACGACGATATCGGTCTCTATGAGTATCTTGTACCCGATGACCTCTTTTCCGTCAAGGTCCCATCTTTCCCGCGTTGCCTGCGAGGTGTGATAGAGCTCGTCGACGTCGTAAAGGTGAGTAAGGTACATCGAGGTCGCCATTACCGATTTCGAGCGGTCGATGCGCGAGAGCACGTCCTCGACCGTGTCAAAGGTCTCGTCCTCCGCGAAATATCTCTGAACGTAGAAGAATTCTCCCGGTGCGCGAGCCGCGCTGAGAAATACTGCGGCGGTAAGTGCTACCGATATTACAGCTGCCGAAAATCCTGCCATAAAGCGCTTGAGCGGACAGGGCGCGGCGGTATTTTCGCCCTCCTCGGTGCTCGCTTTAGGAGCGGGCAGAGTGAAGGGTGCGTCCGACATATCCGCAAGATTTATTGCCGCGGCATATACCAGAAGTGCGCCGGAGCCGAAGGAATATTGGAACGTGAGGTTATATTGGTACTGATAGTCTGTGATAAGATTTATAACGAAGAGCGGTGCGATAAGCAACCATCTCGACGGCTTTTTCGTCATAAGCGGCAGGAAGGCTACGGGCACGAGCATATTGAGCGCATAGAGCAGCTTTTCGTAGGTGAAGCTCTCTGCGGCGTAGAGGGCGGGATTGACGAGCGCGACGCGGATAAGGTCTGTAAAGCCTCCGTCAGAGCCGATGATATTGAAGTATCTTCCGCCGAGCATTATTCCCTCGCCGTTTTGCATAAGCATCCACATAGCAAAGAGAAAATATGCAAAGGTCATCGCGAAAAGAAGCAGACCGCGCCATATCTTTTTGCGCGCGAAGATAACGTAGAGCGCGATAAATCCGACGTACATAGCCGCGTCCTCTTTGACCATAAGGACTCCGAGTGCGAAGATGAACGTGGGTATCCATTTTTCAGCGTGAATGAAATAAAGGGTCCAGAGAATGAGAGGTGCTAAGAATGCGTTTTCGTGGAAATCGTAGAACGCGCCGCTGCTCATCGCGGGATAGAAGAGGAATACGAGGCAGACGAGCGTGGTCTTGATATTTGAGAGCTTTATTCTTCTGCAGATGAGCAAAAGCGGGAAAACTCCCGAGAAAACTACGAGTATCTGCGCCCAGACGAGTACGTCTGTTGCCTTGAAGATATAGCAGAAGGGGAGCAGAACGTAGAGTATAGGCGAGAAGTGCACCGCGAAATGCGAGAGATACTCTCCGCGCTCGCAGGTGGTCATAGGCAAGAAGGTCTCGGTCATATTGTCGTACATCTGCGCGAAAATTCCCATATCGTAGCAGGGCGAGCAATAGCACGCCGTACGCGCGCCGAGCACGCAGATAAAGTATGCCGAGAGCGCGACGAAGGCAATTGAGACTATGACAAACGAGGTCATCGGCTTTATGTCGCGCGCGCAAAGCTCTATCTTATCGCTCTTTATAAAGTTTGCCACTATCGCAAGGACCGCAAGAGAAAGAATAACGAAGACGAGCGCGGTGTAGGCTCTGGTGTGCGCGTCACCCTTCGTGTATGCTATTGCGTAGATAGCGTAAAGTACAAACGATGCCGGTAAGGTCAGCAGCACCGTTTTGCTGTAGATGCGCTGGCAGATGAATATTGCCGCGGATATCGCAAGCGTGACACCTATAAGGGCAAGTAAGGACACCGAGCTTGCGTAGTGCGGAACGCTTGTAAAGCTGTAATTTGCGAACATCGCAAAAATAAAAAGTGAGAAGAGCCAGCCGCTGAGCAGCGACAGGCAGACAGACGGCGCAAATTGCTTCAGGCTATATATTTTTTGCTTGATATTTTCTATATTCATTCGTTACTCCTTGGTCTTTTTGAAAATAAGGGTAAAGCGTAAAGTCTTGTATACATTATAGCATACTTTTAATAAAAAATAAAGCTTTTTTATTGACTTTCTTTGCAATTAGTCTTATAATATAATATAAAGAGTTATAATACTCATTAAGGAGGATAAAATGAGATTTGCAAAGTGGATATCAGCTCCCGTCAAAAACGACGGATCGGCTGTCGTTTTCAAGAAAAGATTTCGTGACGACGGTGTTGTCAGCGCACTCATAAAGATCAGCGGACTCGGAATATACTGCGCTCATATCAACGGCAAAAAAATAGGCAGGCAGGTGCTCACTCCCGGTTGGACGAGCTATACCTACAGAGTTCAGTACCAGACCGTCGACGTCACCGACCTTTTGGAAGAGGATAACCTTATTGAGATAGGCGTAGGACCGGGTTGGGCTATCGGACGTATGGGATATCACGGAGACGCTTCGCTTTACGCTGACCGCGTTTGTACCGTGGCGGAGATAGAGCTCACCTATGACGACGGACGCGTTGAGTATATATACACCGACGAGAGCTGGGACACCTACAGCAGCGAGGTCACCTTCTCGGATATCTACGACGGTGAGACTATAGACAAGACTGCAGAGCCCGTATGCTACGGCAAGGCGATATTCTCGGCTTATCAGTTCAACGCCATAGAGCAGGTCGGTGCCGATATCGTGGAAAACGAGATCATCAAGCCCGCAAGACTTATCGTCACTCCCAAGGGTGAGAGGGTTATAGATTTCGGTCAGAATATGACGGGCTACGTCTCGCTTAAGATAAAGGGTCAGAAGGGCGAGCGCGTGGTAATATCGCACGCAGAGGTGCTCGATAAGGAAGGAAATTTCTACACGGGCAATTACCGCTCCGCAAAGAATATACTCACCTTCGTGCTCAGCGGAGAAGAGGACTGCTTTAAGCCTACCTACAGCTTTCAGGGCTTCAGGTATATCCGCCTTGACGAGTTCCCGAACGCCGACGTAGATCTTCGTGCATTTTCGGCTATCGTGGTGCATTCGGATATGGAGCGCACGGGATATTTTACTTGCGGTGACGAAAAGATAAATCAGCTTTATCACAACATAATCTGGGGACACAAGAGCAACTACCTCGATATTCCCACCGACTGCCCTCAGCGCGACGAGCGTCTCGGTTGGACGGGAGATACGCAGGTGTTCTGCAGAACTGCGGGAATAAATTACGACGTTCGTAAGTTCTTTAGAAAATGGCTCGGCGAGCTTCGTCTCGAGCAGGAAGAAAACGGTGCTGTAAGAGGTGTCTGCCCCGAGAAATTCGGTAACGGATACCACACGCGCATCTCTGCGGGCTGGGGCGACGTTGCTACCATCGCGCCTATGACGCTCTACGAGCTTTACGGCGACGAGAGCTTCCTTAGTGAAAACTTCGAGCTTATGCGCCGTTGGGTAGAATATCAGCACAGCGCAGGACCTGAGGAATTCTTGTGGCTCGGCGGTGTGCATTACGGCGACTGGCTGGCACACGACTCGGGTGAGGACAGCTACGAGGGTGCTACCTCTGCCGACCTTATCGCGAGTGCCTTCTTCTATCATTCGACAGAGCTTCTCGTTCGCGCAGGAGAGATACTCGGTCGCGACGTGGAGGAATATAAGACGCTTGCGGCAAACGTAAAGCGCCGCTTCCGTGAATTCTTTATGGAAAACGGAATGCCCAAGGGAGACGCGTCAAACCTCGGCAAGCCGCTCAAGAATGAGGACAGACACGGAATGACGCAAACGGCTATAACGCTCATACTTCATTTCGGTCTTTGCGAGGAAAGTGAGAGGGCGGCACTTGCGGACAAGCTCGTCGAGCTCATCGCACTGTTTGGAAACAGAATGTCCACAGGCTTCCTCGGAACACCCTATATCCTTCACGCGCTCTCCGATAGCGGAAAGCAGGACGTAGCGTATAAGCTCTTCTTCAACGAGGACAACCCCTCGTGGCTCTACTCGGTCAACAACGGAGCTACTACTATGTGGGAGCATTGGAACTCGGTAAAGGAGGACGGAAGCTTCTGGAGCGATGCTATGAACTCCTTCAACCACTACGCTTACGGCTGTGTGGCTGATTGGATGTACGGTAAGATCTGCGGCGTCGAGATAGCAGAGGACGGAGCGGGATATTCAAAGATAACGCTCACACCTCGCCCCTGCCGCCGTCTCGGTTTTGCCAAGTGCGCTATAGATACGGTACGCGGTAGGGTAAAGAGTGCGTGGTACTACACG
The DNA here is from genome assembly GCA_015064065.1 of Oscillospiraceae bacterium. Classification (GTDB taxonomy): domain Bacteria; phylum Bacillota; class Clostridia; order Oscillospirales; family CAG-272; genus HGM12713. The sequence continues at coordinate 4,819 of SVSY01000078.1, read as the reverse complement.
GGCGAGAGGATAAACTTTGAGTTCACCGTTCCTGCGGGAACCGAGGCACTCATCACGCTTCCCGACGGATATACCGAGAAGGTAGGCGGCGGCTCTTACTGCTACTCTGTGGCGGCAAACTAAGTAAACGGCTCGGTGCTTTGCATCGACTGTATATAAAAAATAAAACAGGAGGTTTTTACAATGAAGGTAACTAAGGATTCTATCATTGGCGACGTACTCGACTACAATCGCGGTACGGCACAGTTCTTCTTTGAGATAGGTATGCACTGTCTCGGTTGCCCCTCTGCAAGAGGAGAGTCTATAGAGCAGGCTTGCGCGGTCCACGGAACCGACGCTGACGCGCTCGTAGAAAAGATCAACGCTTTTTTGGCGGCAGAAGAATAATATAAATTTTGCACCGCGGGACGACGAAGGTCGTTCCTGCGGTGTTTGCCGTCATTACGTGAAATTTTGACTTAAAAACAGGTGAGATAATGAACCTACCAAAAATAAGTAAACGTCTCGAGGCAGCGGCGTCTCTCGTACGCAAGGACTCGAGAATAGCGGATATAGGCACGGATCACGCCTATCTGCCGATATATTTATATGCCACGGGCGCGGTGTCGGGCGGTGTCGTTTCCGACATAAACGCGGGACCCGTGGAGCGTGCGCGCGCAAATCTGCGCGACTATGCCTGCGAGAATGCATTTGTCGCACAGAGAGCCGACGGGCTTTGCGGCGTACTTCAATATGGGGTCGACGATATATTTATTCTCGGAATGGGCGGAGAGCTTATTGCGAATATAATAGATCGCGAGCCCGAGATAAGAAACGAAAAATACAGAGCTATACTTCAACCGATGACCCACCCTGAGATATTGCGCGGATATCTTTTCTCGCACGGATTTGAGATAAGCGACGAGCTGCTCGTCGACGAGGACAAGATATACCAGATAATCTGTGTGCGCTATACGGGCAAGAATACGGATGCCGACGGCTTCGAGCTGATGTTCGGCAAGATAGCGCTCGAGCAAAGGAGCGAAGAGCTCGTCTCTCTGATGCGCCGCACGAGAGCGGTGTTCTGCGAGCGGATAAAAGGCAAGGCTCTCTCGGGTGCTGACGATAGCTACGAAAGATATATGATCGAAAGAATAGACAGATATTTAGCGGAGGAAAACTGATATGACGGTTCGCGAGCTTTATTCGATACTCAATAAAAAAATACCAGCACAGCTTTCTTGCGAGTGGGATAACGACGGACTTATGTGCTGTCCCGACGGAGAGCGCGAGGTAAAGCGCGTGCTCGTCGTGCTCGATGCGACAGACGAGGTCTGCGAGCGCGCGATAGAGGGAGGCTACGATCTCATTCTTGCCCATCACCCCTTTATTTTCAAGGGTCTTAAGACCATAGACGACGGCGGCGCGGTGGCGGCAAAGGCGATAAAGCTTATACGCGCGGGGATATCGGTTATGTCCTTCCATACAAGACTCGACGCGCTCACAGGCGGTGTCAACGACACGCTCGCACGCGTGCTCGGACTTGAAAATATCGAGACCTTTGAGGGCGAGGGGCTTCCGCTCGGAAGAGTCGGCGAGTATAGCGAACCGATGAGCCTTTGTGATTTTGCAAGGCTCGTAAAGGAAAAGCTCGGCTCTCCGTTCGTGCTCGTATCCGACGCGGGCAAAGTGGTAAGACGCGTTGCCGTAGTAGGCGGCGACGGAAAGGATTTCGTTTCTGTTGCAAGAGAGGTCGGCGCGGACACCTATCTTAGCGGAAGATTTGATTATCACTCTATGACCGACACGCCCGACACGGTCGGCGGCGGTGTAAATCTGATAGAGGCGGGACATTTTTATACCGAATTTCCCGTCTGCAAGACTCTTTGCGATATGGTCGCCAAGATCGACGGAAATATTATCTGCGATATAGTTAACGGTAACAGAATAAAAGCAATATAAACGTATAAAACGAGAGGAGAAATATTATGACGTATGCAGTTGCCAACCTTCACGGTTGCTTTGATAAATTTAAAAGACTTCTTAAGGAGATAAGCTTTTGCGACGACGACGTTATGTACGTAGTCGGAGATATCGTCGATCACGGTGAAGAGCCGATCGAGCTTTTGTGCGATCTGAGTATGCGATACAACGTGATACCGATAGTTGGCGAGTGCGATCTGCGCGCATTCGAACTTTTGCGTGAGCTTGACAGAATGCTTGGCGGCGGTGCGCCCGACCCCGAGGTGCTCTCTAAGATGACCGAGTGGATACAGGACGGAGGCACGAAGACGATGGAGGGCTTTAAGGCGCTCGACGAGGATATGAAGGAGGGCGTGCTTGAGTATCTTGAGGATATGTCGCTCTATGAGGAGGTCGAGGCGGGCGGAAAACAGTATCTGCTCGTTCACGCAGGTATCGCTGATTACGAGCCCGACAGCGAGCTTGAGGACTATATGCCCGAGGACTTTATCTATGAGTCTGTCGACCCCGACCGTCAGCTTATCGACGGCGTTACGCTCGTTGTCGGACATAAGCCGACGTATGAGATAGAGGGCGCAGAAAAAGGAAGGATATATCACGGCGAGGGTTCGATATTCCTCGATTGCGGAGCAGCATTCGATGAGCCGCTCGGCTGTATCTGTCTTGAAACGGGTAAGGAATATTATATCTATGATTAAAGAACAGACCATCGAGCTTGAGATCACCGATCTCAACAATCTCGGCAACGGCGTCGGAAGATACGACGGGCAGGTCGTGTTCGTTCGCGGAGCGGTCAAGGGAGACGTCGTCAAAGCAAAGGTCATCAAGGTCAATAAGAGCTTTGCGGTGGCGAAGCTTCTTGAGGTCATCACTCCCTCGCCCGATCGCATAGAGGATTTTTGCGATGCTCCGCTTTCCTGCGGCGGCTGTGTTTACAGACATATGAGCTACGAGAGCGAGCTTGAGCTGAAGCGCGGGCACGTCAAGGCTGAATTTGTCAAGGCAGGGCTTCCCGACGTGAACGTACTGCCCGTGCTCTCGACAAAAAAGGTCGGCGGCTACAGAAATAAGGCGCAGTATCCCGTTGCACGTTCAAAGAACGGCACTTACGCGGGCTTTTACGCGGCGAAAACGCATAACGTGATCTTAGCCGAGAATTGCTCCATACAAAACCCCGAGTTTGCACCGATATTGCGCTTTGTCTGCGAATTTGCAGACAGATGCGGCTGGAGCGTGTACGACGAGGAGAGCGGGCGCGGACTTTTGCGCCATATCTATCTGCGTATTGGCGAAAAGACGGAGCAGATAATGCTCTGCCTTGTTATAAACGGCGAGAGTCTGCCCGAAGAGGAGAGCTTCGCGAAAAAGATACGCGAGGCGCACCCGAAAATAGTCAGCGTTATGATAAACGTAAATAAAGAGAACACGAACGTAGTGCTCGGTGAGCGATACCGCACGCTTTGCGGAAAAGACGGCATTGAGGACGAGCTGTGCGGACTGAGATTTTTCATAAGTCCCGCGTCATTCTATCAGGTCAACCGCGACGGAGCCGAGCTGCTTTATAATAAGGCGGCAGAGCTTGCTGCATTGCGCGGCGGCGAGGTGTTGATGGACCTTTACTGTGGAACGGGAACGATAGGGCTCTCGATGGCGAAAAAAGCCAAGCGACTTTGCGGTATTGAGATAGTCGAGAGCGCGGTAGAATGTGCTAAGGAGAACGCGGCGCGCAACCAAATAGATAATGCGAGATTTATTTGCGCCGATGCGGGAGACAAGGACGTTATACTTGCGGCGGCGGGCGGAGTGCGCCCCGACGTAGTGATAATCGACCCACCGAGAAAGGGAAGTACGCGCGAGCTTGTCGAGTGTCTTGCAGATCTCTGCGTGCCGAAGATAGTCTACGTTTCCTGCGGACCCGACACGCTCGCACGCGATTGCGTTTGGTTTCGCGAGCGAGGATATGAGATAGGAGAGGTTCAGCCTGTCGATATGTTTCCGAGGACAGGGCACGTCGAGTCCGTCGTGTGTCTCACACGACGACTCGACAACTAAGTTCGCCTTCGGCGAGTGAAGTTGCAAGCAGTGAAGTTTCGGCTATCGCCGAAGTGAAGTTTGCGCCGCACGCGGCGCAAGTGAAAAGTAACTTTGGGGCGAACTTAACTTCACTTTGCGAGTGAAGCGAGCAAAACTTCACTGTGAGGAAATTTGCAGAGCAAATTGACGAACAACTTCACTACGAACGAAGTGAGTAACTTCACCAATTCAGGATTCACCAAACACCAAAAGGAGGAAACTATGAAAGATTCGGAACTTCGCACAAGAGCAAAAGCTCTTGCATTACATATAATTGCCGTTTGCGATGAAGTGGATACGCGCAAAGGCAGAGGTGTACTTGTCAATCAAATTGTAAGAAGTGCCACTTCTATCGGTGCAAATATTCACGAGGCGAATTATGCGGCAAGCAAAGCGGACTTTATAAACAAATTTCATATTGCCCTCAAAGAATGTGGCGAGACGGAATATTGGATTGAAATGCTTGTCGGATCAAATGCAATAAGCGAACAAACCGCAAAAGACCTTTTGCAAGAGTGCGGTGTCATTCGCCGTATGCTTGTAAAATCCATCACCACCGCTAAGGAAAACGGTTGAAGACTAATTGCGTTCGTTCGTCTCGAAAGGAGATAATTTATGTTAGCAAAGGCAATTTATTTAGGCTGCTATCCGCTTGGTGGAGATTTAGAAATTGACGGTATAAAGGTTATGCAATTTGAATGGAAGTGCTTGCTGCGTCCAATTATCTTGCCCTTCGGGAAAACAATCCAAGGCGTAAGCCCTATATTTTCGCATGTTTTCGCTG
>SVSY01000077.1 GCA_015064065.1 Oscillospiraceae bacterium | reverse complement strand
CAGGAACCAAAACGTTCTTATAGGCATGTATGAAGATCCCGAATGGGTATGCGATATGTTCGACACCTACCTCAATACCTCTCTCGATCTGTGTCAAAAAATACTTGATGCCGGCTATGAGTTTGACGGGATATTCTGGTATGACGATATGGGCTACAAGAATTCCACCTTCTTCTCGCCCGATATGTACCGCGAGCTACTCAAGCCGTATCACAAAAAAGCGATAGATTGGGCACACGAGCGCGGAATGGTGACCGAGCTCCACTCCTGCGGATTTATAGAGCCGCTTATTCCCGACCTCGTCGATATAGGTCTTGAAATGCTCAATCCGCTTGAAATAAAGGCGGGAATGGACCCCTTCAAGCTCAAAGCTCTCTATGGTGACAAGCTCGCCTTCCACGGCGGCATAAACGCACAGCTTTGGGATAGACCCGAGCTCGTGCTGTCGGAAATGGAACGTATAATTCCGATTATGAAAGAGGGCGGCGGATACGTTTTTGCGTCCGACCACTCTATTCCCAACACAGTTTCGTTTGAAACTATGAAACTGATCGCGGAATGTGCGCACAGGTTGGGAAAATATTAAAACAGAGGAGTTTTTATGATAAACGACAAAGACAAATCGGTAGTCCGTGAGCTTGCAAAGAAATATATGTCGCTCGTATCCACCGAGGCGCAGGAAAAGATGTTTCTTCGCTTTCGTGATACCAACGACTTAAAGCAGACGAGACCGCCCGTTCTTCTCGACGAGATACCGTGGTATCAGATGAATATGGACGGCGAGCTCGACTGCGTATGCGAGGACAATGGAGCGCGTGACGTTGAATATCATTTCAGAAAAGCCATATTCTACATGACTCATTTTAAAGCCGATAACCTTTATGAGCCGTTTTTCCGAGTTAAGCGTGCGGTCGATTCGACCGGAATAGGCATCGACTGGAAAGCGGCAGATATAAAGCGAACAGACGAGACTAACAATATCGTCTCGCGCGAATTTGAAGACGTTTTGGAGCTTGAGAGCGAGCTTGAAAAAATGCACGATCCCGTTTTCACTCTCCGACCCGATAAGGATGCCGCAAAAATGGAGTTTTTATCAGAGCTGCTCGGCGACTCCATTCCGATAAAGCTTTACGGCTTTGGATTCTTTTATTATGCTCCGTGGGATAAGATAACCCGTTTGCGCGGTGTTGAACCAATACTTATGGACATGTATGATCGCCCCGAATATCTGCACGCAATAATAAAAAAATTCACCTCTGCGGCACACGCAGAGCTTGATTTCGTCGAAAAAAACCTTGATATTGATCTTGGGCCGTCGCTACATTGTACTCCGTCTCAGATATCTATGCCCGACGCAAAGGGCTTGAAGTCCTCTTGGTGTCGCAGCATGGCACAGTCCTTTGGTGTGGTGTCACCCGCTATGTTCAAGGAATTTGAGATAGATTATCTGCTTTCGGTAGCAGACCGATTTGCATACACCTATTACGGTTGTTGCGAGCCGCTTGACGACAAAATAAGCGTGCTCAAAAGCATTCCCAATCTTCGCAAGATAGGCTGCTCGCCTTGGGCAAGCGTTGAGCGTTGCGCCGAGCAGATAGGCGGCGATTACGTACTTTCAAGAAAGCCAAATCCCGCGAACGTTGCTATCAGCACCGATCCCGAAGTCATAAGACGCGAGATCGAGCAGACCGTCAAAGCCTGCATAAGATACGGCTGTCCTTACGATATAGTTCTCAAGGACATCAGCACAGTCTCGCACAACCCCGAAAATCTCATTGTTTGGGCACAAACGGTAAACGACGTGCTCGATCAATATTACGACAAAAGGTAGGCCCAAATGAAATACGATATGAAATTATGGATCGAGAGTTTTATGGGCTCTCACCAAAAAAAGCCACTGCCCATTCTCTCATTCCCTTGCGTCAGTCTGCTTGGAGTCAGCGTTCGTGAGCTTATCTCTGATAGCGAGCTTCAGGCTGAAGGAATGAAGCTCGTCGCAGACAGAACGAATGCGGCGGCGGCAGTAAGCTTTATGGACCTGTCGGTCGAAGCCGAGTGCTTCGGTGCGACCGTCGTCGTCTCGGACGATGAAGTTCCTAACGTGCGCGGACGCATAATAAACGACGTCGACGAGGCAAAAGCGCTCGAAATTCCGTCGATCAAGAGCAAAAGAGCTCCCATATACATAGACGCTATCAGAAAAGCATCAAAGCTTATAACAGACCGACCCGTTTTAGCGGGAATGATAGGTCCTTTCTCGCTTGCGGCACGTCTGCTTGACGTTTCGGAGATAATGATAGACTGCTATGACGATCCCGATATGGTGCATATCGTTCTTGAGAAGGTCACGGCATTTCTCATCGAATATGCAAAAGCATACAAGGCGGCGGGCGCAAATGGCATAGTTATGGCAGAGCCCGTCTCGGGGCTTCTCTCGCCCTCTCTTGAGGAGGAATTCTCTTCCCCCTACGTAAAAAAGGTAATTGATGCCGTGCAGAGCGACGACTTTGCCGTGATCTATCACAATTGCGGCGACAACGTACCGAAAATGCTCGACTCAATTCTTACCACAGGCGCGGCGGCATACCACTTCGGCAACGCTGTGGATATGGAAAGGGATATCATTTCACAAGTCCCCTCGGATATTCTCGTTATGGGAAATATCGACCCTGCGGGAGTTTTGCGTATGGGCACACCCGAAAAAGTAAAAGCTGAGACGCTTGCTCTGCTCCAAAGATGCTCAAAATATCCCAACTTTCTGCTCTCATCGGGTTGCGATATCCCGCCTATGACCCCGTGGGAGAATATCGATGCATTTTTTGCCGCATCGAGTGAATTTTACAAACAACAATAGGAGGAATGTATGAAGCTTTCCGATTATACTGTTTCTTTGTTAAATGATATCGAGCGACGCATAGACCCCGAAACAGAGGACGGTTATTATGCCCAGTGGGAAAACTTTTGGTCAGGTGCGGTAGAGGACTCGGTCTTTACCTCTTGCAGAGCAAAGACGTCTTCTGCGTCTGTTGATCTTAGGGAAGTACATATCAACGATACTCTGCACGACCTTGAGCTGATGCTCATATCCGAGCTTGTTTCGCTCTCCAAGCGCCTTTCAAGCAAGAGCTCGCCCTTGGGCATACGCGCAAATTACGGCACGGGTATTATCCCTTCCCTTTTTGGTGCAGATATCTTTGAGATGCCCCGCAACACGTGCACGCTTCCCACGACAAAGCCTTTTGACGTCGACAAATTGCATACCCTCTGCGAGAACGGAATTCCCGATCTCAAGAACGGCTTTGGCGCTTCGGTGCTTGCTTTCGGAGAGCTGTGTGCCGAAATATTCGACAGATATCCCAAGATCAAAAAATACGTCAACGTATACCACCCCGACACGCAAGGCCCTCTGGATATAACAGAACTGCTTATGGGAAGCGAGATGTTTTACCAGATGTATGACGATCCGGAATTTGTACATACGCTGTTGCGAACCGTTACCGATACGTATAAGAGCTTTTTAGACAGATGGTTTTCGATAATTCCGAACGAAAAGCAGCTTTCTATGCACTGGAATCATCTGCAACGCGGTAATATTATGATCCGTCTGGACTCGGCTATGAACCTTTCGGTAGATTTCTATAACGAATACAGCAAGCCGTACGACAATGAACTGCTTAACCATTTCGGCGGCGGTTGTATGCACTTTTGCGGTCGTGGCGATCATTTCGTGGAATCTATGTGCGAGCTTGAAAAGATGTACGGTTTTAATATGTCACAGCCGCACCTCAACGATATGGACAAGATATTTGCGATATCTACCGCTAAAAACAAAAAAATACTCAATCTGCCGCACGTCAACGACTACGTGACAGAAACGAGAGTAGGCAAAGGACTTGTACATGGAATATAAGAAAAACGCAAAGCTGAGCGAGCTCTTTGACGCGCTCACAGCCTCGGCAATATCTCTCGGCGCATACAAAGCAACCGTTATAGATGCGAAGGATATATCTCTTGATAAAGCCTTCAGAGATATGTGCGCTTCAAACGCCTGCGGAATGTACGGCAAGTGCTATATGTGTCCGCCCGACGTGGGTGAGATCGAAACGCTTATGAAAGAGATCGAAGAATACGACTATGCACTCGTATATCAGACCGTGACCGAGCTTGAGGACAGCTTTGATTTTGAAGGAATGGTTGCGGCAAAAAAGCGGACCTATCCGTTAGCGCAGTCGCTTCGCAAAGTTTTTGCAGATGCGGGTATATCAAAGGTACTGCACCTCGGTGCAGGCGGTTGCGGTGTGTGCACGACCTGTGCAAAGCAAACAGGTGAGCCCTGCCGCTTCCCCGAAAAAGCACTTCCCTCGCTTGAAGCGTACGGCGTAAACGTATCTATGCTTGCAAAGGCGGCGAATATGAAATACATAAACGGTCAGGATACGGTCACGTATTTCGGCGCAGTTTTGTTTTCTTTTGACGGAGAATAAAATGAGTGAAAATATATTTGTTACGCTTAACGGCGAGCGCGCGAGCGTGCTTGTCGGCTCGACGGTATCCGAGATATCGAACGGCGAGATGCCCTGCGGCGGAAACGGTCGTTGCGGAAAATGCAAGGTATTTGCCAAGGGTGCGCTTTCCGAGCTCTCACGCTCCGAAAAAGAGCTTTTGAGCGAGGAAGAGATCGCGAGCGGCATTCGTCTTGCCTGCTCGGCTCGCGTGCTCGGAGAATGCGAAATAAGCACGTTTGAGCCTCGCAAGGATGCATTAGTAATTACGGACGGTGAAATGCCCCAAATAGCTCTGAAGCCGATTTTTTCGCGTTTTGGCGTATCTGTCGACGTAGGAACGACTACGCTCGCCGCGCGCCTTTACAATACAAGCGGAAAGATTCTGGCAACTTCCACGGCGCTCAATCCTCAATCGGTGCTCGGTGCTGACGTTATTTCAAGAATAAAAGCTTCTCTCGAGGGTAACTCGGAGAAGCTCAAGAATATCATAGTCGAAGCGATAGATGCGCTCATAGCAGATCTTTGCTCAAAGGCGGATATCGCCCCCTGCGAGATAGATGCGCTCGTGGTAACAGGAAACACGGCTATGCTCTATCTTCTCGTCGGAAGCTCACCGCGCTCTCTTTCTTGCGCGCCCTTTGAAGCCGACCGACTTTTCGGCGAAGAAATAACGGCAGGTGCGCTGGGTCTTTCCTTGCTCTCTTCCACAGCAAAGATATATCTCCCGCCCTGCATTTCGGCTTTCGTCGGTGCTGATACCGTGTGTGCGCTGCTCGCAACAGAGCTGTGCGATACAGATAGCACTCGTCTGATGGCAGACGTAGGAACTAACGGCGAGATAGCGCTCTTTAGCGACGGTTCTCTTTTCGTTTGCTCGACCGCGGCAGGTCCTGCCTTTGAGGGTGTAGGTATATCCTGCGGTATGCGCGGAGAGGACGGCGCGATAGATAAGGTAACGCTCGTCAACGGCGCGCCTTTAGTGCACGTTTTGGGAGATAAGCAAGCCGTAGGTATCTGCGGAAGCGGAATAGTAGATGCTATCTCCGTATTGCTCGACCTTGAGACCGTAGACGAAACGGGATATATGGAGGACGAAGAGACGACGCTTGCAAAGGGCGTGACGCTCACGCAGGCGGATATCCGCGCGGTACAGCTTGCGAAAGGAGCTATATCCGCGGGAATATCCACGCTTCTTCATACCTCAAAGCTTGATGTAAACGATATTGACGAGCTACTCATCGCGGGAGGATTCGGAAGCCATCTTGACGTACGCAACGCAGTGCGTATCGGATTGATACCAAACTGTACCCCCTCAAAGATAAAAAGTGTCGGCAACGCGGCTCTTGCAGGCGCTTCGATGCTTCTCTTAAACGCCGAGCTTGGCAAAAAGGCAAAGGAGATAGCAAATAGCGCAAGGGTGACCGAGCTTGCTTCAAACCCGACCTTTGCCGAATTTTATATGTCGGCCATGATGTTTTAAATATAGTTTAAATATAGTTAGAAAAGGCTTTCGCGTACGAAAGCCTTTTTTTATTTCAGATATTCAATAAGCTCGCGAAGAGTACCAAAGACCTTGACCTCGTCGGATACCGCGCGAAGCTTATGCTCGGGGTGGTGTCCCGCGCTTATCAGGTAGCAATCTGCACCGAGGATCCGAGCGGTCTCGTAATCGTGCGTGGTATCCCCGATAAAAAGCACTTTTTCGTCTCTGTGCTTCTCTTTCCAGCTTTGTGCAAGTTCAAGCTTCGACTCGGCATAAATATTGTCTCTTCCCATTATCTCTTCAAAACGATCGAATATTCCAAGCTCGCAAAGCTGCCCGTCAAGCATATTTTTCTCGGTCGCAGAAAGCACGCTCTGCTTTATCCCGCGCTCGTCAAAGAAATCTATAGCGGATATGACGTCGTCGAAAAGCTTGGATCTTTTCGAATTTTCCATATAAAGCTCGACCCAAAGCGGTGCTATGACTTCGTACGGCTCTTTTTCAAAATCAAATCCTATTTTTCTGTAATATTCAATTATCGGAAAATCAAACACCTCGCGGTATGCTTCCTTTGACTCAATGATCGGCAATCTGCGCTCAAAAAGCAACGCATTTACCGATTCTATTCCGGCATCAACGTCGTCAAAAATAGTTCCGTTAAAATCCCATATACAATAAGTATAGTCCATACGTTACCTCAAGGTAAACGAAAAGGACGAATTTATCGTCCTTTTCATTATTCTTTTATTCGGGCATTTCAGCCACAAAATCGTCAGTTGAGTCTTCAACGATCTTAAGCTTCTTTGCAATAAGCCATTCGTCGTAGTAAGCAGCTACAGACGTATATACCTTTTCAGCAGCTTCGGGAGCTTCGCCCTCGGGAGCTTCGCCTTCGGGTGTCTCGGTAGCGTCCTCTGCCACGGGCATATCAAGAACGTTCTTTACGTTGTCGCCTGCGACGATGCCCTCTATTTCGGTAAATACCGCTTCAAGCTCTTCTTCGTTCTTTGCGGCAACTATCTTAGCGTAGATATCCTTTGAAGCAACGCTCACAGCCTTTATAGCCGTAAGATCTACGGCAGTACCGGAAGCGAATTTTGCTCCGTAAAGATTAAAGCCCATAGTATATTCTACAACGAGATCCTGATTTTGCTTGAGCGCATAGTCGTTAGCGCGAGGATCTGCACCCTCTTCTGTATAAATGAGGGTAACGTTACCGGTCTTATAGGGATCCATAACGTAATTAAGCTCGGGCTTTGCGGTAAGCTTGGAGACTACGCGGTAGGTCTCGCCGTACTGATTAAGAAGAACGTTTCCGTCTTCATCGACTGCATCTGTCCAAACGTAGTTTTCATTCTCTATTCCGTAGAGTATAAGATTGCGGAACTCTTCGTTAGTGTTGAGATAAGTAAGTACCTCAGCACTCTTCATAGAGCTGTTGGTATCCTCTGCAATAGCAAACATATGCTCGTACAGATCTTCCGTCTTAAGCGTGGGAAGAGCCACGGGAACTACTACGTAATCGTCGGAGTAGGTATCTACTACTTCAAGACCGCCCTTGATATAACCTACAGCAAAAGGCTTATCTGCGTCTTCTTCACTTCCGTAGTATCCTGCAAACTCATAGCCCTTAAGGATCCTTATCTGCTCTTCAACACTGTATCTGCCGTTATTCTTAGTGTTCATAATATCCGACATTTCGGGATAAGAATTAGTCGCACCGTAGCTCCACGCACTGTTGTAAGTACCTGCTATAAGCGAGAAATCATCAGTGGAAAATCCGTTCTCGTCAACGCTGAAGAATTCGGTATCGATGATATTGAGTTCATCTGTAAAGGATTTGAGCGGAACGTAAGAGTCGCTGTACATCTCCTCTACAAGAGAAAGAAGATCCTGACAATCTGTATCTACCAAAGAGGTAATATCGTTTGCAGAGTACTGAGCACCCTCAAGCACTTCTTTATTGAGAAGCAGATATGTATACTCTCCGATAGCACGGTTAACGGGAACTATGTCGTAACGGCCGTTAACTGCCTTCGCCTGCTCGAGAAGCTTATTATTGACAACAGCTTTAAGTGCCTTTGCACCGCCGTTTATCTCTGTAGTGATATCTCTGATATATCCTGCCTCACGGTATTCAAGATACTTCTCGTATCCTCCAAAATAAAATATATCTACTGAAAATTCCTGTATTGGAGGGTAGAAGGTAACGGGAAGTCCGTCTTCATCCGTATACACGGGTTCATAATCCTGACGTCCTATTCCCTCGCCGTCGTAAAACTCGGTCATTTCCGCAAGGTCAGCATCAAGTCTTGTATAATACTGATCGGGAGTAAAATATCTAAGATCCATACGAACCTTAAATTCTTTCTCTGTGATAGCGTTGACCGCAGCCTCCATTGCTGCTTCCTGCTCGGCACTTACAGGCTCCTCGGACATAAGATACATAGAAAGAGTAACAGCACCCTTGGATGCTTCCTCTCCGATCTTTGTAATAACTTCGTCTCCCGTCTTTTCCGCACATCCGGCAAAACAAAGCACTATCATAAGTACGCTCAAAAGGAGACAAGACAATCTCTTTTTCATTTTATTCCTCCTGAATATTCAACTCGGCACAACAGCCGATTATATCTCTTTTATATTGTACACCAAAACTGTAAAAAAGTCAAGTGGATTATTACACAATTTAGAAAGTCTACTTTTATGCAAAGCGACGATTTTTTGTGCCATCAATCCAAAAATCCTCTCAAGTGTCTTGCTCGACTGGGGTGTCTGAGCTTTCTGAGTGCTTTCGCCTCTATTTGTCGGATACGCTCTCTCGTAATGTCAAATTCCTTACCCACCTCTTCAAGCGTTCTCGTTCTTCCGTCATAAAGTCCGAAGCGAAGCTTTATAACGTGCTCTTCTCTTGGAGTAAGTGTGTGAAGCTCGCGCTCGATGACCTCGCGAAGTATAGTGGAAGCCGCAGCATCCGAGGGTGCAGGAGTATCCTCGTCGGGTATAAAATCTCCAAGATGGCTGTCTTCTTCTTCTCCTATAGGAGTTTCAAGAGAAACAGGATCCTGCGCGATCTTCATTATCTCGCGTACCTTCTCTGCGCTCATTCCCATCTTTTCGCCGAGCTCGTCTGCAGTAGCCTCACGGCCGAGCTCCTGAAGCATCTGTCTTGAATATCTCGATACCTTGTGTATCGTCTCTACCATATGAACGGGAATACGGATAGTTCTCGCCTGATCTGCTATAGCTCTCGTAATTGCCTGTCTTATCCACCACGTAGCATAGGTAGAGAACTTATATCCCTTGCTGTAATCAAACTTGTCAACGGCCTTCATAAGACCGAGATTTCCCTCTTGGATAAGGTCAAGGAAGAACATTCCCTTTCCGACGTAACGCTTTGCGATACTTACAACGAGACGAAGGTTTGCCTCAACGAGCTCGTTTTTAGCAGCATCCTTATCTGCCTCTGTAGACGCCTCGTTGGTCATTATCTCAGCAAGCTCGCGCTCACGGTCAGCCGTAAGAAGCGGAACGCGTCCTATCTCCTTAAGATACATACGAACGGGGTCGTCGACCGCAAGGCCCTCCTGCTCGAGTATCCTTTCCATATTATCGCTCGTGCTGAATGCCTCGACCTCGGATTCGATCTCGCTCATCTCTGTAGAAGAGATCTCATCGGAGAGCTGTATTCCGTTATCCTCGAGCGTATCGTAGAATTTGTCGAGATCCATTTCTTCTACGACTCTGTCAAGGTCATTCTCCGAAAGCTTTCCCTGTTTTCCCTTTTCGATTATCTCTTCTATATCTACTTCGGTCTTTACGTTTTCTTCTTTGATTTCGTTTACAGACATTTTATATTCCTTCCAATTATGTATTTTTATCTTTCTTTTTATTTTTCAATGCTTCCTGCATTTTTTTAAGATCGCCAAACGGATCGTCTCCGCGGCTATCCAAAAGTTTATTTTTCTCTTCCTTTATGTTATTTATACAAGAAATAAATACCTCTCTGTCGTTTCTTGCGAGTCTGCGGCGGTCGATCTCTATTTTTTCTATACGGCCCATCTCGTCAATATCGAACATTTGACCGAGCATAGCCTTTGAATATCCCGCTTCGCTGTTTTCAAGCTCACAAAGAGCCTCGAAAACTCGGCGGCTGAATGACGTAACAAAGTCGTCTGCACTTATCGGAACGCTTTGCTCTGCCGCAGCACGACGGAACTCGTCGAATATAAGCATAAGTCCAAGCAGTGCTTCCTCTGCCGCAGTTGCCTTGATATGCTTTGCAGCATCGGGATTTACGCGGTCGCCTATATTTTTCACCGAAAGCTGTGCATCCTTGCTTTCCTTTTGCCGTGCCTCGCGCATTTTCCTCAGTCGCTGACGCTCAACGTCGCTCATGAGTGCCTCTGCGCTTATTCCAAGGCGCTCCGCAGCTCTCTTAACGTATATGTCGCGCTCAACTTCGGTATATACGCCCGAAATTATCGCACACACGTCAGCCGAAGCCTTTATTTTTTCCTCGGGCAGTGACAGATCGTAAGACGAGGCTATCTTTTCAAGGTTGTGGTCAAATCCCGTCTTGCTCTCAC
>SVSY01000001.1 GCA_015064065.1 Oscillospiraceae bacterium | reverse complement strand
CATACGTAACGTTATAGGTGTGCTCATCCTTTGTTTCGTTCAAGGAAACCTTGACGGTGTAGTTTTTTGTAACATCGGTACCGTACAGAGCCTCTATGATCTGTTTTGCCTTTGCTTCTGCTTGATCTGCTGTAAGATTGCCCTCTGCTTTTTTATCTATGGAACTATTCATGAATATGGAAATTTTATTTGTATCTCCCCAAAATTCGACAATTAAATTGTCAGCGGCATACTGATGTATATGCTCGCTTATTTTTTTATCGTTTGCAGAAGAGAATACGGTTTTGTACGAGCGAGCATATACGACCTCGTACGTATCATTCAAGATCTTAATTTTTTTAGTTTCGTTAAGATCCTTGAGGGGTTCCTCCACGAAGGTTCTGCTCAATATATTGAACATATCCTGCGTTGCATGCTTCATTTCTATATCCGATCTTTCTGCATCGATAGAGGGGTTTTCTCCTGCACTTGCTGCATAATCCGCGTACATAACGTATTTGACGGGTTCTTTTTCGATTGGTTGAGCTTCGGTCTCGTCGTTGCCTACATTGACGTGTATATTCTTCATAAAAGGAAGCATAACTGCGGTTGCGACGACGACTAAACAAATGCAAGCGGCGAGGGCGCTCCATTTTATCCAAACGAATTTATGCCGATCCGAGATCTCTGCCTCTGCCGCTTCTTCGATATACCGAGAACTGATATTAGTCAGTGCCTCGGATATTTTTTCTCTGTTCATATCGTAACTCCTTTTTCAATCAGATACTGTTTGAGTTTTTCTCTCATACGGGAAAGTCTGCCTACCACTGCGTGATCGCGCATATTAAGTATTTTTGCAATATCCGCTATCGAATCGGAAAACCAATATCGTCTTACGAATATTATGCGGTTGGTCTTATCAAGTTCGCCGAGAAAACCGTCAAATATACTCGTAAGCTCCTTTGCATCTAACTCGTCCTGCGGCGTAGTAGAATAGCCCAGACAGTCTTCAAGCTCGTCGAGTGCGACGTCATAATAGCTGTTGCGCTTTTCGGCGACGTTATAACGGTATTTCTTTAGAGACAAATTTCGTGTTATGCGAAAAACGTATGCAGCGAGAGAATCGGGGCGTTGTGGCGGTATCGTGTTCCATACCCCCATATAAGCATCGTTTACGCACTCCTCGGCATCGTTATCGTTTTTTAATACATTGACGGCTACCTTGTGACAAATAGCCCCGTATTTTTTTGATAGCTCTGTGAGAGCTTGTTGGGAACGCTCGAAAAAGAGATCGATTATTTTACTGTCGTCCATATTATCACCTTTCTTTCCGTCTCACCTATATACTACCTTTTTTGAAAAAAATATCACGCTGTTGTAAAAAAATTTCAAAAAAAATTTTACGTGCAAGCAGAGAAGCATTGATGGGTGAAGGCTTCAATTTAATATAAGGTATATTTTTGGTGAGTTGTTTCTAAGATAGATAAAAGATAAATAAAAAAGGGCCGCAGCCTGCGATACCCGATGAAAAATGAAAACACTGTCCCTTTTAAACAACACCATAAGTCCATTATATCACAGAAAAATGGTGTTGTCAAGAAAAATATGGTCAAAAAGTATAATTTCTACGTTTTTAATAAAAAATTGTTGTGAAGTTTTTACAAATTGCCATATTGCAAAATGCGAAAAAGTGTGATATACTATAAGCGAAGAAAGGAAGGTACAAGCCAATGAAAAACTGATCTTCAGACTTTAATATAAAGGTCGTCAAGGCCGAGCGGTCCGTGTGAGAATGGGAAGGAGAAAAAAACACGGCGGTGTTACGCTTGACATATATCAGACGGAGTGAGACGGCAGGAACTTTAGAAGTTAAAAAATTGGGTAGTTAAAAACTGAGATAAGTAAAAGCTGAGACAGTGATCGCTGAGGAACAGGGACCTCGGATAAACAAGAAGCTCAGATAAACAAGAAAGCTCAGACAAACAAAAATACTCGAACGAATAAAACCTCAGGTAGTAAAGTTCAGACAGCAATAGGGAAGACAGTATAAGTAGAATAGGACCGTTAAGCAAAACGCCTTTATATGAGTCAAAAAAGTTTTCGCCTTTAGCGAAGGATGCAACAGATAAACAAAGGGTGCTCTACTTATAGAGCTGGTGTGTAGTGTTTACGGATTGTGAGAAGTAGCAAAAGGTAGATTAGGAAAGAGAGGATAACAAAAGATGCTAGATACTAAGAACGACGAGAGATGACCCTTGGTTGCGGGATTACAACTGCGATCAAGGGTCATCTCTCATTTTAGGACAAATTTGCTATGTTTTGGGCGTGAGCCCTTTTTTTTATTAAAAAACGCTTTTGCCATTCGGTCGGAACGGCAAAAGCGAATTTTTATTTATTGAATTTATACCTTATAGAAGATAGGCGTCGAGATAAGTCCTTCGGGGAGAAGTCTGTACTCATATGTCCAGGTCGAGCCTTTCGTTCTCCAACAGTCAGGGCCGAGCCACTTGAACTTATCGTCCGCGCAGTGAATATTTCCAAAGCAGTTGTGGCGCGAGATGTAAGCCGTCAGCGTTATAGTATGCTTGCCCGCATCAAGCTTTCCGAGCTTTGCGATATAAGGCGGATAAGCGATAGTATCGACCTTCTTGCCGTCGACCGCAACGCTCATAACTGCCGCACGGTAGTGCATCGTCTGCATATATACCTCAGCACTCTCGTCAAGCTCGAGCGGGAGCTCGTAGGAAACGGCACCGCCGTAGAACGCAAGTCCTTGTCTGTCGATACGGTCAAAGCAGAGCGTTTCGGGAAGCGAGGTTATCTTTGCGTGTCTGCCTTCGACGCTGACGCCGAAATCGCCGAGAATATAGCAGCATTCGATGTTGGTCCGCTCGTCAAAGGGAAGCTTTATCGTAAGTATATTCTTACCCTTCTTGATGGGCGGGAGCGCGGTCTTGCGGATAGATATGTCGGTGTAATAGCCGAGATCCTTATACTCAACGTGCTGTCCGTTAAAGGTGATATCTGCAAGCTCCGCGTCCTCAAGTGCGAGAATAGGAGACTTGACGTCGATATCGCTGTTTATAGTGAACTCGAGAGTAGCGCTCCAGCGGGGCGTCTTTTTCTCGATGACCCAAGGCTGAACTACGCTGCTCACACGCATAGGAAGACCGACGCGGGCACGGAGCTTACTGTCAAGGCGGAGTATCTCCTCCTCGTCCTCAAACTCGCCGTCGTCAAGCGCAAATCTTGCCTTGTCGAGCAAAAGAACGTTAGGCTCGGAGAGCGTGTATGCAACGCGCTCGGGGAGCGGTGCAAACTCACGCTTTGCGGGAGCTTCGGGAAGAACGAGATCTTCGCCTGCATCTGCGTTTCTGAAGAAGAGCAGAGCCGAGTCGTAGTCGTAAAGCTCGAGGGTAACTACGGTATCGTTGCCGACGTATCTGAAGCTGACGGGCTTTATTTCTCCGCTCATCGTATCCCAAAGCTCAGGGGTATATCTTCCGTAAAGCTTTACGTTATAGCCCTTGGAATTAGAAATATCCTTGTTGTAGGGCTCGTCGCAGTGCGACAGGAAGAGCCAGATTCCGTCCTCGTCCCGTCTTATCTGATGTATAAGGTCGTTTGAGAGCGCGCCGTTGGTGTAGCGTACGTCGATGGTCCTGTATGCATCGAGAGCCGAAAGAAGCGAAGCACGGTTGAAGGATACCTTGTCGGAGATATCGTAGAGTGCTTTGCCGCGTTGGGAGATCTCGGCGTTTTCGTATTTGGGCGCGTCACCCATAAATAACAGCTTACCGCCCGCAGCCTTGAAGTCCTCGAGACGTTCGAGCGTGGTAGAACGAAGAGTTTCGCACTCGGGCACGATAATCACGTCGTACTCCATCTCTCCGACCTTTATAGGTGCGCTTGCCTTTTTGCACTGTGCAGGGAAGAGCGACTCGGAGATATAGTCGAAATCAATAGAGCCGCGAAGCAACCACTGTGTGACGTTGTTGAAGTTAGCTTCGATAGCGGAGCGCACGAGATTGGTGTTCTCTTCAGGACCGAAGTGGAGCCAATAGCTCTCAACGGGGTGGATAACACCGACCTTTACGATAGGCTTTCCGCGTGTAAGAGCGGTGTTTACTCTTGCAAAGTGATCCTCGACGTAGGAATATTCCTTATACCACGAGGACTGATAGTGAATAGATGCGGGGTAGTCGCGTTTTGCATTTCCGTGCATAGATACCCAAGAGAGATGGGGAACGCGTACGGTCACGCCGAGAGCCGCCTGCCAATCGCCGTGAAGCTTATGACCGCGGAAATCGAAATCCCAACCCGTAACGCCGTAAAGCTCGCTGAGCATAGCTGTACGTCCGTACTGGTGTACTGCCGACTGACACTGCTTTGCCGTGCTGAATTCAAAATATCCGCAGAGCATATCTATGCCGGGGATACCGAATGCGCGATAGGAGCGCATAGCCTCGCCGAGCGCGTGAGTTTGCTGATGCAGACTTCCTTCCTCCATCATATGACCCGTGAGAGCGAGACCGTGATCGTCGCACCATTTGCCGCAGATGTCTGCAAACGCTTCGGTAAAGCGGTCGCAAACGTGGTCGTGATATCTGTAGCGAACGAGCGAGGGCTGTCCGTCGGGAAGATCCCAAAGAAGCTCGGGAAGGTGAGGTATCAGAGAGCTACCGTATTTTTTAGTGTACGTATCGTCAAGGTCGTCGGTCCATGGGAGAGTAACGTCGCTCAGACTGTTTGCATAGGGAAGAACGCCCTTGCGTGAGAACTGCGGTTCGTCGGTAAATATAGCGGGAACTGTCTTGCCAAACTCGTCGCCTACCGTCTTTGCATAGGGCTTATAGGTGACGTCGATGAATTTTTCTATTGCCTTAGGGTTGAGTGTATCTACGTATGCCTGTCCGTTGAACCAAGGGCTGTTTCTCGATATCTCGCGGATAACGAGCCACTCGCGGCCTTCTGCCTTTTCATTCTCACCAAGAAGCTTATAGGACTTAAGGCAGTTATTTTCATCAAGGACGATATCAAATCTTGCGATAAGCTTATCCTGCTCGGGAATATCCCGCTCGGTGTTGGGCGTGAAGCGAAGATATCTCTGACGCATATTTATATCCTTGGTCACGATACCGCCCGCCGCGCCGGAGGGCCATCTGTCCTCGTCGTAGAGCCACGCGAGCATTTCGTTTTCTTTTGCGTGTTCGGTGCACGCCTTTATAAGCGACATAAACTCGTCGGAAAGATACTCGGTAGACATACCCGTTCTTACGTGCATATGGAAGCCGCCGAGTCCCATTTCCTTGAAAACGTCTATCTGGCGAAGCAGCTCGTCGCGCTCAAGATCGCAATTCCACGCCCAGAAGGGAGTTCCGCGGTATTCGGAAGTGGGCTTTCGAAAAAGCTCTTTTGAGAGCTCTTTGTTTTTTCTGTTATCCTCGTAGATCATTTCTTTCTCCTTTGTCTGTTATTTTTATCGCTCGGCTTGCGCGTGTCTTTAGGCACAGCCGTGCGTTTGTTTTTTGAGGGTGAAGTTTGATTTTTGCTGCCTTTTGTCTGCTGTCCTTTGCGCGAAGGACTCTTTTTTTGCTCCTGCGCCGTGCGCTCGGGGCGCACGAGACATTCGGGCCCGAAGCCTATAAGGTCCTCGCGGCCGAGCTTTATAAGCGCTTCGCGAACGAGCGGAGCGTTCTGCGGTCGGTTGTATTGAAGAAGCGCGCGCTGCAGCTGTTTTTCGTGATAGTCGGTAGCCACGTACACCTTCTTCATAGTGAGCGGATCTATCCCCGTGTAGAACATTACGGTTGAGGCTGTGCCGGGTGTGGGATAGTAGTCCTGAACCTGCTCGGGAGCGTAATGGTCGCGCTTGAGGCATATTGCAAGCTCGAGCGCATCGGCAAGCGTTGAGCCGGGGTGACTCGACATAAGATAGGGAACGAGATATTGTTCCTTGCCTATGGATTTTGTAAGCTCAAAATAGCGCTTGCGGAACTTTTCATAGACCGAGAACTCCGGCTTACCCATACAGCGAAGCACCGCAGAGGAGCAGTGCTCGGGCGCGACCTTGAGCTGACCGCTGACGTTGTCGCGGACAAGCTTTTTGAAAAAGCTGTCGTCGGGGTCGGCGAGCAGATAGTCAAAGCGTATTCCCGAACGGATAAATACTTTTTTGACCTTTGGGAGCGATTCGATGCTCTCGATAAGCTTTATATATTCCGAGTGGTCGGCAACGAGATTTTTGCAGGGTGTGGGAGCTAAGCACTTACGCGCCGAGCAGACGCCGTCGCGGAGCTGTTTTTCACAGGCGGGATATCTGAAATTTGCCGTCGGACCGCCGACGTCGTGGATATAGCCCTTGAAATCGGGCATCTCGGTTATCTTTTTAGCCTCTGCCACTACGCTCTCGATACTGCGCGAGCGAACCGTTCTGCCCTGATGAAAGGCAAGTGCACAGAAGTTACAGCCTCCAAAACAACCTCGGTTGTGAGTGAGCGAGAAGCGGACCTCCTCTATAGCGGGAACTCTGCCTTCGGCTTCGTAGCTCGGGTGATAGGTACGCATATAGGGCAGAGCGTAGACTCTGTCAAGCTCCTCGCGTTCAAGCGGGGGCATAGGAGGATTTTGTACCAATATCTTTCCGTCGTAGTGCTCGATTATCGCCTTTCCGTTGATAGAGTCCTGATTTTTGTACTGTATTCCGAACGCTTCGGCATATTTTTTCTTATCTGTTTTAAGCACGTCGTAGTCAAATTCTGCCGCTACGGGATAGTGTACCTTTTCTCCCTCGGAGCAGAGATATACAGTTCCTCTGACGTCGCGAATCTTCTTTACGGGAACGCCGCGGTCGAGAAGCTCAGCAATACGCAAAAGGATATTTTCGCCCATTCCGTAGGTGAGTATATCTGCACGGCTGTCGACGAGGACCGAGCGGCGAATGCTGTCCGACCAATAATCGTAATGCGCGAAGCGGCGCAGAGAGGCTTCAAGCCCGCCGAGAATTATCGGAACGTCACCGTACGCCTCACGTATGCGGTTGCAGTATACTATAGTAGCTCTGTCCGGACGTTTGCCCGCTTTTCCGCCGGGGGAATAGTAATCCGAGGAGCGTTTTTTCTTTGCGGCAGTGTAGTGCGCGACCATAGAGTCTATATTTCCCGCAGAAACGAGAAAAGCAAGACGCGGTTTGCCGAATCTTTTGAAATCGTCACAGCTTTTGTAGTCGGGTTGGGCGAGGAATGCGACTCTGAAGCCTGCCGCCTCAAGCACGCGCGTGATTATCGCCGCGCCGAACGAGGGGTGGTCGACGTATGCGTCACCGCAGACGTAGACGAAATCGGGTCTGTCCCAGCCGAGCTCTTTGATTTCCTGTGCCGTAACGGGTAAAAAACGGTTTGACATATATTATCCTTTCGGGCTCTTATACTTCAGTTCTAATTATACAACAACTGAGTACAAATGTCAATCGGATAATCTACAAAAAGCACGGGTGCTTCGAAAATATCGAAGCACCCGTGCGTGCTTATCTCTCTCTTTTTCTCTCAACACCGAATATCCGTCTCAGTATCGGAACAAAAAATTTAGGCGTATGTAGTAAAACTATTTTCATATCAGAGACCTCCGAAAATAAATTTTGTCTTTCTGCTACAGTATATGCTTTTTTTGATATGCGTGCTTATTTTTTTAAAGCTTTTTTCATATTATATTTCTATAAGGTAATTATGGGGGTGTAAGAATGAGTGCTATAGGCGGTATTGCGGATATGAAGGGTCGGGAAGTGTCATTTTCCGAACTTGACAGAATGAGAGCATCTATGAGCTTGAGAGGGCGGAAGAGAAGTAATGCGTATATCGGCGGTTCGGTGGATATGATATACAACAGTTCGTTGCCGAACGCATTTGACAGTGACGAGGACGTACAGCCCGCAGTTTTTGAACGCGGAGGTTATAGCTACGCTCTTTCAATAGATTCAGAAGAGCTCCACAGCCACGCGGTATTTGAAAAGTACAGGCTTTGCGGAATAGATATGCTCGGCTCGCTTGGAGGAGGTTTTGCGTTGGCACTTTACGACGGTGAGCGGAAAATATTGCTGCTTGCACGCGATAAATACGGAAAAAAGCCGCTGTTTTATCAGATACACGACGGGAAAATATACTTTTCGTCAGAGCTTAAGGGGATCTTTTCGGCAATAGGGCAAAGAGTTAACGTGAGCCGTGAGATATTATCTCTGCACATGAGTGCGCCAATGGGCGTCTATAGAGCAACTAATATATTTTGTGACGTTTGCGAGGTGTTGGCGGGAGAGTGCGTTATATTCGGCGAGTTCGGAATGAGCAGATTTCGCTACAGAGAAAACCGCACTCAAAGACCAAATAAAAAAGAATTTAGAGGTAAGCATAAAGAGCTGCTACGACCATATCCGATAAATGATGTCGGCAAAATAAGCGAGACGCTTAACGATGCGCTGATAGCCTTTGATTATCCTCAATTTGACGTTGATATGCCGTCGCTCTGCGAGCTTTTTGAGATTTGCCGCAAAAAAGGAAAGGATCTCGTTCGTTTTGAGGACAATACAAGAAGCAAAAGTATTTCCTATGCTTATGAGCGTCAGGACAGACTCGGTGCGTTATTTGGAATATCTGCCGTAGGCGCGTCGGTACGCAGAGATGAAGAGACAGAAAGGTATAGCGGATCGCTATTTCCTTTTTTAAGGGAGAGATTTTTCTCTCTGGACGCTTCCTCAAAGTCTTTTTTGGTTGCGGTCATGGGCGAGAAAAAGCTTGAATATCTTATGCGTAGATTTGAAAGTGAAAAAAACAAGGATACGGAAGCAGAGGTCCGTATCCTTGGAATGCTATGTCAATGCGTCGAGTGGGCGCGATCGCGCGAGTTGGCGATAAGAAGCGGTTGTGACGACGCTCAGTCTGCGCTCTCTATGATGTAAAGACCGCCGCGTCTTACTGCGACGAGCGCACAGTTGCCGATGATCTCGTTTGAGATCGTCAGAGTCTGGTCGTTAGGGGTAAGAGTCGCATTCTTGAGCGGATACTTACAGCCCTCGACGTCAACGCCCTTTACCTTGTCACTGTCGATGATGAGCGAGAGATATTTATATCCGCTCTTCGCTATAAGCGTGCTCGTTGAATCGATATATCTTACGCGGTTTTTGCCGTCGGTGATCACGGTATATATTCCTGCAAGGGTAAGCTCCTTGAGAAGTGCGAGATTTGCAAGCGTATGGTCGAGTCTTCCGCTAAGCCCGCCGATTATTATAAGCTCTGTAGCACCCTCACGGATAGCGGTGTCTGCCGCAAGCTTAGTGTCGGTAAAATCCTTATCCGCGGGAACGGTGACGACCTTTACTTTGTCGTCGATGGCAGAGCGGTCGAGCGAGTCAAGATCACCGACGAGTATCTGCACCGAGTCTCCGAGCCTTTTTGCATTTTTGTATCCGCCGTCAGCCGCGACCGTAAGCTCGTCAGCCTTTGGGTGTTCGGTTATGTTGTCGGGAAATATCTCACCGCCTGCGTAGATAAAAGCCTTCATACGTTTATTTCTCCGTTACCATTTTTTCTTGGTCTTAAGTACGTCGTAGAGCTCGCAATAGCTTTCGTGGCGCGAGCGGGGAATGTCTCCCGCTTTGAGCGCGTCGAGTATCGCACAGCCCTCCTCCTTAGTATGCGAACACTTTGTGTACTTACATTTGCCGACGTAGGGGGTGAACTCTCGCATAGTGTTTACGAGGTCGTCCTTCTCAAAGAAATCAAAACGTTCAAAATCAAGCATAGAAAATCCGGGGGTGTCGGCAACGTAACCGCAATTCTGTGAGTCTGAGAGCGGATAGAGCTCTGCTTTGCGCGTAGTATGTCTGCCGCGTTCTATCTTGCGGCTTATCTCCGAGGTGGAGAGCTCAAGGTCGGGGAAAAGGCGGTTGAGAAGAGTGGATTTTCCAATACCCGATGCACCTGCAAACGCCGCTGTTTTTCCATCCTTAAGCTCGTTGCGGATAAACTCGTCGATAGGCGATATTGCAATATCCTCCTTTGCGGAAAGACAAAAGACCGTAAAGCCGCATTTTTTATAAAGCTCTTCAAGCGTGTTTGCGTATTTGGGGTCAAGCTCGCATTTTGTGATAACTATTATGGGCTCTATTCCGTTGAATTCGGCAATAGATATAAGCTTATCGACGGTACTGAGTATCGGCGCGGGTGACGCTGCCGCCATCGTGATAAAAATATAGTCAAGGTTTGA
This sequence comes from Oscillospiraceae bacterium, assembly GCA_015064065.1. Classification (GTDB taxonomy): domain Bacteria; phylum Bacillota; class Clostridia; order Oscillospirales; family CAG-272; genus HGM12713. Next base: position 57,135 of record SVSY01000001.1, on the reverse strand, counting down.
AAGGGGAGGTCGGATAAGGGAATTTTTGCGCTTGCAAAGCTCGTCGATGACGAAATCGTCGGTGTTTTGCTTGTTCTTTTTATCTAAAACGTCTCCTGCCGCTTCGCTGGCGGGGCATAGAATAACGTTGTCTCCGGCGAGCAGAGTTATATTATTGTGTTTAAACGAGCCTCGTGCGCGGCATACCACGCTCTTTGTGAGAAGCTCGGTGTTTTCACTGCTAAGTATGCGGACCGTATAAAGTCCGCCGACTCCGAGAGTTATCTTTCCTTGAAGTCTTTCTCCCATATAAAAACCTTCCTTGTTAGTGTCTGTCATCTGTGTTAAAATATCTTCCCGCGCTTACCGTCAGCGATATCGCCGTTCTTTCGGCAAGCATATCTCCTGCTTTTTGGCTTTGGGATATCACAGTACCCGCCGCAAGACCTGATGCCGAGTAGGTTATGCTGCCGACTTTTAAAGCAAGAGCGTTTAAGCGTTCTATAGCCTCGCTCTCGCAAAGTCCGACGAGGTCGGGCATTTGAACGTAACGCATCTTAGGACCTTTGCTTGAGGTCAGTATGACCCTCTCTCCCTCTTTTAATGCCGTGCCCGCAACGTGCGAGCAAGATATTACCGTGCCCTGAGGGACGGTGTCGGAATATTCTTGAAGCAAGATCGCGTCGACGCCTGCGTTTTTTAGCATCAGCTCGGCATCGCGCGTACGCGTACCTACCGTTTTGGGAAGTATGAAATCCTCTTTTGGCTTATTGACTGTGAGAAGGATCCGTATTTTTTGATCTTTTGAATAGAGCTTGCGTATTACGTTCGGCGATGGGGCTTGCGATATTATCTCGTTCGCTTCGCGCTCAGGGTCAAAGCTGTAAGAGAGCGAATATTCAAACAGCTCGCTTTGAGTTGCGAGCGCCTCGTCTGAAGAAAGCGAAACGAAAGAGGGAATGACCACTTCGGTATAGCTTCCCGCGTATCTGCCGAAAAGCAGAGCAACGGTAGATATACCTGCGCAAAGCGTAAGAGCAAAAGCTCCGCATACAGCACCGAAGATGCGTGCGGTATTTGCGGGCGGTCGTCGTTTTTTGTGAAAGAAAACGCTAAAGGCTTTTTTTAGCTTTTTGAGAAAAGAGCTTCTCTTTTTTGGCGCGTCTTCTTCAAAAACACCGAAAAGGTCTATTCGTTCCTTTTCATCGGTCGTCCTCAGCGAGCTTATTTTTTCTATAGAACAGCACTTGTGCAAGGACAGTGCGCGCGAGCGACGCACTCCTTGCACCTTCTTTTTTGAAAAATGAAATCTCATTTTGCACCTCTGTAAAAAATATGTATACAGAGGGGTCTTGGTTATTTTTTCTTTTCCTCTTCGCGCCTCAGCTGTCCGCAGGAAGCGTTTATGTCTGCACCAAGCGTTCTGCGTACGGTCGCGCGTATTCCGTTGTCCTCAAGCGTTTTGGCAAATTTCGTGACAGCCTGCTTGCCTGAGCTCGTAAATCCAGTCTCTTCAACGGGGTTGACGGGAATTAGGTTTACGTGTATCGGAAAGCTGTCGCTTCTCGAGGGGCGCAGTGCCGAATTGAGCTTTTTAGCAAGCCTTTCGGCAGAGGCTTGTGAGTCGTTCTTTCCCGCGATAAGCGTGTATTCAAAGGATATACGTCTTCCCGTTGCCGCGTAATACTCGCGGCACGCCGAAAGAAGCGCGTCAACGCTCCATTTCTTATTGATCGGCATTATCGCGCTTCGCGTTTCGTCGTCGGAGGCGTGAAGCGAGATAGAGAGAGTTATCGGCATATCCTCCTTTGCAAGACGGGCTATCTTATCGACAAGCCCGCATGTCGAAAGAGAAATGTGGCGGTATCCGATATTCATACCGTCCTCAGCACCGACAAGTCTTAAAAATCTTATTACGTTGTCGTAGTTGTCAAGCGGCTCGCCGATCCCCATCATAACGATATTTGAGATGCGCTCGCCCGTGTCCTTCTGCGCCACGAGCACCTGTCCGAGTATTTCGGATGGAGTAAGGTCGCGCACCTTGCCGCCGATCGTGGACGCGCAGAAGGCACAGCCCATACGGCAACCGACCTGCGAAGATACGCAGATGGTGTTTCCGTGCTTGTATTTCATTACCACGCTTTCGACCGAATTAAAGTCCGAAAGCTCAAAAAGATATTTTACCGTGCCGTCTATTGCCGAGACGAGCTTTCTGCGAATGACGGGCAAGGAATAGTATGCGCTTTTCGAAAGCTTTTCCTTAGTTGCCTTACCGATATTAGTCATATCGTCGGGAGAGACGCCCTTGTGCATCTGCGAAAAAAGCTGTTTTGAGCGGTATTTCGGCTCACCGAGAGATATGATGAATTTTTCGAGCTCGTCGGGAAGGAGCGATAGAAGGTCGGTCTTTTGTGTATCCATATATACGGTCACTTTCTTATAAGTTTAGCGATAAAAAATCCGTCCGTGCCGTGAACGTGGGGATAGAGCGTAAGATATCCGCGTTCGGCAGATATATCGCCTATCTTCCAGGGGACAAGCTCGAATTCGGGGTGCTTTGAAAGAAAGGCATTCACGTTATCCTCGTTCTCGGAGGAAAGGAGGGTGCAGGTAGAATATACGAGCACTCCGCCGCGCTTTACGTATCTTGATGCGTTTTCAAGAATTGCTAACTGTATCTCGGGCAGGCGAGCGGATCCTGCGGGGTCTTTGTAACGAAGCTCAGGCTTCTTAGATAGAACGCCAAAGCCCGAGCAGGGAACGTCGCAAAGAACTCTGTCGGCGCAAAGCTCAAGCTCGGGAATAAAGCTTCTGCCGTCTTCGGCGTGTGTTTCTATGATATCTATACCAAGACGTTCAGCGCCATTGCTTACTAAAGAGAGCTTGTTTTCGTGAAGGTCAAACGCGATAATACGACCTTTATCCTTCATTTTTATTGCCGAGCCGAAGCTTTTTGAGCCCGGACAGGAGCAGATATCAAGCATAAGATCGCCTTCAGTCGCCCCAAGCACCTCAACGCAGATCTGCGATGCCTCGTCCTGAACGAAGAAGAGCCCGTCGTCAAATCCGTAAAGCGAGCGTACAGATCCGCTTGCAAACAGACCAACGGGGGAATTTTGAGTAGTCTGTGCGCCGTCGATAGCGCCAAGAAGAGTCTCTCTGTCAACTTTGAGCGTGTTGACTCGCAGTGTTGTCTTTGCCGTCTTGTCAAAACCGCTAAGTATCGCGCGCGCTTCTTCAATGCCGAAGTCGTCTATAAATCTCTTCGCTAAAGCAGGGCATACCGAGTAAGTAAGAGAGAGAAGCGTTGCAGGGTCGTCGCTCTTCGGCGCGGTCATCGGAGTACGCGTGTGCGCGCGAAGGATAGCATTTACAAATCCCGCGCTTTTCTTAGGGCATAGTGCGACCGTCTCGTTGATAGCGGCGTGCGGAGGTATGCGGTCAAGATAGATAAGCTGATAAAGTCCGATGCGCAGAGCGCACAGTACTTTACCGTCAAGCTCGTCGAGCTTTCGCGAGGATAGCTCGGTTATGCGGTGATCGAGCGTTATCCTTCGCTCCGTCACGCCGTAGAACAGAATAGACGAAAGACGCTTGTCAGCCTCTTTCATATTACTGTCCTCAAGCGCGTGATCGAGAGCTATATTGGAATATTGCTTGCTTTTTTCTGCTTTCTGCAAAAGCTCAAACGCAAGCATTCTGGGATTTTGTGTGTTTGTCATTTTCTGTTTCCTCTGCTATTAGCGAGTAGAAGAAGTCTGAGAAGTGTCAGAAGCGAGGTGAGGAGAGCCGCAACGTAGGTCAGCGCGGCAGCGGTAAGCACCTTGCGCGATGCGTCAAGCTCGTTTTTGTCGAGCATTCCTGAGCTTGAGAGCACCTTGAGTGCTCTTCCAGATGCGTTGAATTCAACGGGAAGGGTAACGAGCTGAAAGAATGCGATAGCCGAGTAGAGCAGTATTCCCGCGAGCATAAGTCCGTCGCTTGCCATAATGAGTCCTATGAAAAAGAGAGGTATAGCGAGTACCGAGCCGAACTGCGTTATAGAAACAAGTCCTGCGCGGAGCTTGATCGGCGCGTATTGCGTCGCGTACTGTATCGCGTGTCCCGCCTCGTGTGCGGCAACGCCTATAGCTGCGGGGGAGCTTGAATTGTAAACGCCGTTCGAGAGACGTATTACGTTTTTTCTCGGGTCGTAATGGTCTGACAGATGTCCGCCCGTAAGCTCAATGCGAACGTGAGCAAGTCCGTTCGAGTCGAGTATCTTTCTTGCGGCATCATAGCCCGTCATTCCGCGTTTTGTGCGCATCTGCGAGTATTTATTAAAGGTAGACGAGACCTTCATCTGTGCCCATATCGAGACCAAAAATCCCGGAATGACCAAAAGAATAGTCCAGTCGAACCTGAAAAGTCCGAACATAGTAATATATCAACCTTTCTGCAGGCGATATCAGGAAAGCTTATCGCCTATAGCAATTTTTCTTCCTCTTATAAAATCGTCCGCCGACATTCTTGACTTGCCTTCGGGAAGGAGACGGAGGATAGTTATCGAACCGTGCTTACAAGCAACTTCAATTCCGTGCTCAAGAGAGATCACCTTTCCGCATTCTTCGTCGCCGTGCTCGGCACTCTCGTCAGCGACTCTCGATTCGATGACCTTGAGAAGCTTGCCGTCGGGGGTGTGAGTGTATGCAAGCGGTATAGGAGACAGACCTCTGATAAGATCGTGAAGCGTGCGTGCGTCAAGCGAAAAGTCAAGCAGGCAATCCTCCTTGGTTATCTTTTTCGCGTAGGTCGCAAGCGAGTCGTCCTGCGGTATTCTAACTGCTTCTCCGCGTGCCAGAAGATCTACGGTATCGAGCAGAGCCTTAGCTCCAAGCTCGCCGAGCGAGTCGTGGACCACCTCAAAATTGTCGTTCTCGCCGATAGGAAGCTCGTATTTGAGAAGCATATCCCCCGTGTCGAGTCCTTCAGCCATATACATAGTCGTTATTCCCGTTACCTTTTTTCCGTCTATGACAGCTCTTTGCATAGGGGCGGCACCTCTGTATTCGGGAAGAAGCGAGCCGTGTACGTTGATACAGCCGTATTCAGGGTAGTCTATAACGTTTTTTGGAAGTATCTTTCCGTATGCGACCACGGCAATAAGCTCGGGTGCGATGCTGTCGAGCAGGGAAGCGAAGTCTTCGTCTCTGAGCGTGTTCGGCTGATAAACGGGAATTCCCGCTTGCTCGGCATATACCTTTACCGGAGGCGGAAGAAGCGCGTATCCTCTTCCTTTAGGCTTGTCGGGCTGTGTTACGACTCCGCAGATCTCGTGCTTTCCCGACTCAACGAGTGCTTTGAGAGAGAATAGCGCGAAATCGGGAGTGCCCATAAAAAGTATTTTCATATCGCCACCCCGTTATTCGTCGTTGTCCATTCTTATAGCACAATCGATATAAAGCTTGCCGTCAAGATGGTCGAGCTCGTGGCAGAATGCTTTTGCCAGAAGTCCCGAGCCCGTCATATCAAAGCTTTCGCCGTATCTGTTAAGTGCTCTGACCGTTACGTGCATAGGACGGCGGGTAACGCCCCATCTTCCCGGAATAGAAAGGCAGCCTTCTTCGCTTTCCTGTTCACCCGAATATGCTATGATCTTGGGGTTGATGAGCTCGATAAGTCCCTCGTCGGGAGTTTCGATAACGACTATTCTGCGAAGTACTCCGACCTGCGGTGCGGCAAGTCCGACGCCGTCAGCAGCGCGCATAGTCTCGGTCATATCGTCGAGAAGGCGGATGATGCGGGGAGTTATTTTATCAACGGGACGGCAAACGCAACGAAGCGTATCGTCACCAATTTTAACTATCTTTAGCTTTGCCATAATTTTCTCCTTTTATTTTGGTAAATCCTGCAGTTCTCAAAGCGTTGAGGGGTTGAAATCGATCGAGAGCGTAAGTCCTTTTGCTCCCGAACGTGAGAAATCACAAAGGAGCTCTGAGAACATAGCTCTTGAACGCTTGTTCAGCTTGCATTTTATTACCATTCTCATTCTGTATTTGTTGTCTACCTTATATACGGGAGCTTCGAAAGGACCGAAGGTCATTATCGGAATGTCGCTGTATTCCTTCGATACGAGCTCGGAGAATTTCTCCGAAAGTATTTTTGATGCCTTCAGAAGCTCTTTTTCGTCCGCCGAGGACAGCGACAAAAGTGCTATGTCGCAAAAAGGCGGGAATTTGAGCTGCTTGCGAAGTCTTATCTCGTTTTTGTAGAATTTTTCATAATTTTGCTCGCAGGCAAGACGGATACATTCGTTGTCGGGGTTGTTCGTTTGTATTATCGCCTCTCCCTCCTTATCCGCGCGTCCCGCCCTTCCTATGACCTGAGTCAGCATAGAGAAGGTTCGCTCGGCGGCGCGGTAGTCGTCAAGGTAGAGCGATGCGTCTGCAAGCATTACTCCGACCAGCGTTACGTTCGGAAAATCGTGCCCCTTAGTTACCATTTGTGTACCGAGAAGCACGTCGGCTTCCTGACGCTTGAATTTTCCGAGTATCTCACCGTAGGCGTTTTTAGTTCCCGTAGTGTCGGTATCCATTCGCAAGATGGTCGAGTCGGGAAGAAGCGTGCCGAGCTCCTGCTCGATGCGTTGCGTGCCGTATCCCATTCTCGAGATATGCTCGCTCTCGCAAGACGGGCAGACTTTCGGCAGAGGCATTCTGCGTCCGCACCAATGACAGCGTAGCTCGCCCTGCTCGTAAGAAGAGGGGAGCGTGTGATAGGTCATAGAAACACTGCAGGTAGGGCAGGAAACCGCTTCGCCGCAGCTTCGGCAGGATACGAAGCTGTTGTATCCTCTTCTGTTGATGAAAAGGATAGACTGCTCGTTTTTCTGCTTGTTCTCCACAAGACGCTCGCAAAGCGCGTTTCCAAGCGGAGACGCGAGCGTGCCCGAGGAATTTTTTCTCATATCGACTACGGAAACACGCGGAAGTTTTGCGTTTCCGTATCTGCTTTTTAACTGAACGAGTGTATATTTTCCTTCAATAGCCTTAGTGTAGCTCTCAAACGAGGGAGTCGCCGAGGCTAAAAGCAGGAGTGCCGAGTGTTTGTTCACTCTGTATCGCGCGATGTCGCGAGCGTGGTACTTCGGGTCTTGGTCGGATTTGTAGGTGTGCTCCTGTTCCTCGTCTATGATTATCATTCCGAGGTCGTCAAGCGGTGCAAATACCGCCGAACGAGTTCCAATGACCACCTTTACCTCGCCGCGCTTTATTCTTCTGTGCGTGTCGAGTCGCTCTCCGTCGGACAGTCCCGAGTGGATTATGGCCACCTCGTTTCCGTATCGCGAGCAGAATATGTCGAGCGTTTGCGGGGTGAGCGATATCTCGGGCAGAAGAACTATAACGCTCTTATTCTGCTCAAGAACGTGGTCGATAGTTTTCATCATTACCGAGGTCTTCCCGCTTCCCGTTACACCGAAGAGAAGCGCCGCCTTCGGCTCGCCGCTGTCGGCAAGCTGTCTGAGCGTCTCGAATGCCGTGCTCTGCTCGTCGTTGAGCTTTATCGGATCTTTTTGGACGTTCAAATATTCCTCAAGCTGCACGAGAGGCAGACTTCTGTCCACCTGCTTGGATATCTTTTCGAGGATACCCTTGTCGCAAAGAGCTTTAAGCTGAGTGTAAGTAACCGCGCAGTCTTCGGTAAGCTGTTTTTCGGATATCTCCATTCCTTCCTTGTCAAGCAGGTAGGAGACTATAGAAATATGTGCGGCAGAGCGCAGACGGAACACGGTATCCGTGCGGTCCTTGATCTGCTTTGCCGTCTCTGTGTCGACAGCGAGCTTATAGGAACGCTCGTATCTCACAGCGCTCTCGCGTATCTCGTAATCCTTCTCGATAAGTCCCGTCTCGATCAGCTTTTTTACAGTAGGCTTTGCGGCAGGACCGAAATGCGATTTGAGATTTTCAAAGTCGACCTTTTTCTTTTTTCTTATGTAGTCAAGAATAAACAGGGTCACCGAGTCAAGCGAGCGTCTGTTCGGCTCGGTATCGGTGCACTTGTATATCTCGTGCGGCTTTGTGAGCGCCGCGGAGGGAAGCATACTTCTGACGGCGTCTCCGACCGTGCAGAGCGTCTGCTCCTTCATAAAGAAGCACAGACCGAGCATCTCCTCCGACAGAGAAAGCCTTTTGTCGCATACCGATATTATCGGCTTGTAATTTTGAAGCTCTTTGCTCGGAGAAGCTTTAAGGGAGACCACCAAAGCGATCTCCCTTGTGTTTGCCGTTCCGAAGGGCACGGTGACGAAATCACCCACGCGCACTTCGTCGCGAAGGTGGGGAGGTAAAAAGTAGTCGAATTCGTTATCTATGTGATAAGGACTTTTCAGAATATGAAGTCCTGCATATTCTGCCATTTTCTCCCCTCCGTTCCCCTGAAAGCTTATTTATAAATCCTTTGCGAAGAAATTACTCTGCGTCAACTGCTTCGGTCTCTGCCTCTGCTGCGACCTCTGCCTCGCTCTCTTCGATGCGTACTATTTTGTATTCGCCGCTGTTGATACGTGTGATAGCGTTCTTGACAGCCTTTTCGTCACGGTATTCCTTGTTGATCATATTGATGAGATTGCGGTCTGCCTCTTTGTTGCCCGTAGCAGCCTTCTCGGCAGCCTCGCGCTGTCTTACGTATTCGTCGGTAATGACTCTCGCGCACTTAGCGGTAGCAAGTGCAAGCTCGTAGCGGTTGAATTCGTCCTTGGTAAGTTCGGAAATAGTAGGATAAAGCATATTTGTCTCCTTGAATGATTTTTATGTAGATTTAATTTTAAGCGTTGAGATATTTTGCGGCAACGTCACCGTTGCGCTTGATAGAGAGCTTTTCTGCCGTAACTATGGCAAGTATCTGCTCTGCGGCTTCTGCCGCTTTTCCGTCGTAATTGTAGACCACGTAATCGTAGCAGTCGGCAAGTGCGATCTCTTCCTTTGCTCGTGCAAGACGCTCGAGTATCTTTTCCTCGGTCTCTGTTCCGCGGTTTCTCAGACGGAATTCCTGAACGGAATAGGAGGGGGGAAGCAGGAGCACGAGCACGGCGTCGGGATATTTGCGCTTGACGTTCTGCGCGCCCTCGACCTCGATCTCAAGTATGAGATTCTTGCCCGAATGCAATACCTCCTCGGCTTCCTTTTTCGGCGTGCCGTAGAAGTTTCCGCAATACTCGGTGTATTCGAGCATATCGCCCGACTCTATACGCGAGAGAAATTCCTCGCGTGTTATGTAATGGTAGTTGACGCCGTCTACTTCGCCGGGGCGGGGAGCACGTGTCGTTGCCGATACCGAGAACGCAAAATCGTCGCGCTGGAGCAGCATAGCGTTCACAGTTCCTTTTCCGCTTCCCGCGGGTCCCGAGACGACCAGCATTATTCCTTTGTTTTCTATAGCCATATCGTACCTCTTATTCGGGTTCTTCTTCATCGACAGTGTCGTTATCGAGACGGTTTGCTATAGTTTCGGACTGTATCGCACAGAGAATGATGTGCTCGCTGTCGGTGATTATGACCGATCGTGTGCGTCTGCCGCAGGAAACGTCGATAACTCTTCCCGTATCCTTAGCGTCTTGGATAAGTCTTTTAACGGGAGCTGAATCGGGACTTACGATAGTGATTATACGGTCGGCTGCGACCATATTTCCAAATCCAATGTTGATAAATTTCATAACGGTATCCTCAATGCTACTGTCATTCTATGTTCTGTATCTGCTCGCGTATCTTTTCGATCTCGCACTTTATGTCAACGACCATTTTTGCGATGTCTGAATTCTGACACTTAGAGCCGATGGTGTTGGTCTCGCGGTTCATCTCCTGAACGAGAAAATCAAGCTTTCTTCCCGCAGGCTCTCCCGAAGCGAGAATGTCTGCAAAACCCTTGAAATGCGAGCGCAGGCGAACGAGCTCCTCGTCTATAGCGACTCTGTCGGCAAATATCGCACACTCGGTAAGTATCCTGTTTTCGTCGAATGCTATACGGTTGTCCGAGAGCATCTCGCGAAGCTTGGCTTCGAGCTTCGTGCGGTATTCCTTTACGTCGTCAAGCGAATGCTCTTCGATGCTGTCGACGAGCTTTCTTATATTCTCGACCTTCATAACGAGGTCGCGCTCGATATTCTCACCCTCGCGTGCGCGCCCCGCGATAAAGCTCGAAAGAGCTTCATCGAGCACTTCGCAAAGGTCTGCCCATTCCTTTTCTACGTCCTCTTCTGACTTGCGGACTACGAAGATGTCGTGATTCTGTGCCACGCGCATAACGCTTATGTCGTCGCGCAGACCGAATTTCTGCTCGAGCTCACGCAGAGCCTTTATATACGCTTCTGCATATCCCTCGTCGATGCTTATGTCGGGTATCGGGGAATTGATGACGTCTATTCCGATGAAAACGTCTACCTTTCCGCGCGAGACCGAGTGGCTCTGGAGATAGGGCTTTATTTTTTCTTCAAGGAAGGAGAAGGAACGGGGGATCTTTACCGAACAGTCGAAGAAACGGTTGTTGACCGATCTTATCTCAACTGTGATATCCTTTCCGCCCACTGTTTTTCTTGCTCTTCCAAAGGCAGTCATGCTTTTGATCATTTTTTATTCGTCCTTTCGATGTAAAGGCAGATATTCAAATGTACATACATAATATATTATAAACTTTTTTTCGTCTCTTGTCAACGAAATTTTGAATTTTGAGCAATTATGTACAATAAAAAAATAAAAAGAACCGATTATTTAAGCAAAATAACGGCTGAAAAAGAGCTTTTTTTGCAAAAGCACCGCGATTTTAAAAAAAGTTATAAAGATTTTAAGAAAAATGCAAAAAACTCTTGAAATTTTTGAGAATATGCGGTATAATGAATGCGTATGAAAAAAATCAGATTTACTTTTGGAGGTAAAAAATAATGGTAGTAGCAGGCGATTTTAAGAACGGTATTACTTTTGATATGGACGGCGTGGCTTACCAGGTCGTTGAATTTCAGCACGTAAAGCCCGGAAAGGGAGCAGCTTTTGTACGTACAAAGATCAGAAACGTTATCACCGGGGCAGTTGTCGAGAGAACCTTCAACCCCACCGATAAGTTTGAGAATGCTATGATCGAAAGACGCGAGATGCAGTATTCCTACAACGACGGCGATCTTTATTACTTCATGGATATGGAGACCTTCGAGATGGAGCCTCTCAACAGCGACAAGCTTCCCGAAAGCTTCAAGTTCGTTAAGGAAGAGATGATGTGCAAGATCGTTTCCTACAAGGGCAACGTATTCAGCGTAGAACCCCCCACGTTCGTAGAGCTTGCAGTAACTCAGACCGACCCCGGCTTTGCAGGTAACACCGCAACCAACACCCTCAAGCCCGCAACTCTTGAGACCGGTGCCGTTATCAAGGTCCCGCTCTTCATCAACGAGGGCGAAGTGCTCAAGATAGACACCAGAACCGGTGAATATCTCTCCAGAGCATAATCGGAGGTCAGTGTAATGACACTTGCACAGAAGGCTGCTTACATTCAGGGACTTGCTGACGGCGTAGAGCTCGACGAGACCACAAAGGAGGGCAAGCTTATTGCCGCTCTTCTCGATCTCGTAGGAGATATGGCGGACGCTATCGAACAGCTTGACGAGGATCTCGATACTCTCAACGATTACGTTGAGGAGCTTGACGAGGATCTTGGAAGCGTAGAAGAGCTTCTTTACGACGATGAGTGCGATTGCTGTGATGACGACGACTTTGAGTGTGACGGCAATTGCTGCGATTGCGACGAAGATTGCGAGCTTGCAGACGAGGACTTTTTCGAGGTAGAATGTCCCGCTTGCGGTGAGGTCATCTGCTTTGACGGAAGCATAGACCCCGAGGAGCTTGCTTGCCCCGCTTGCGGTGAGAAGTTTGAATGCATAATCGCAGAAGAGGATCTTAAGGATCTCGACGGCGAATAATAAGAATATCAAGAGGGGCGTACGCCCCTTTTGACGTTTGCGAAGGATATATTGAAAAAAACTAAAAAAACTTTTAAAAAAGCCTTGACACGCGGTTGCAAAAGTGGTATAATAGCGATACCTCTGCGAGTAGGCTTTTTTGTTGTGCAATGGTACGCGCCATAGCCGAGAGGCATCGTTGCACACTGCTCGGTGAGGGAGGTACACACTGACCGCTGAGGCGCTTGCGCTTCGAACGGTTAAATATTTTGAAAATGGAGGTGCCGCTAAAATGGCTAATGATGCAAGAGTTAAGATTACTCTGGTATGCACCGAGTGCAAGCAGAGAAATTACGACACGAAGAAGAACAAAAAGAACGATCCTGACAGACTTGAGCTTAAGAAGTACTGCAGATTCTGCCGCAAGCACACTCTTCACAAAGAATCTAAGTAATTGGGAGGATTGATGAAGATGGCTGAAAACGAAAAGAACGTTGCTGAAGTTGCGACCAAAGCAGACAAGCCCGCTAAGAAAAAGGCTAAAGAGCCCGGCAAGGTAAAAAATGCTTGGAAGGGCTTCAAGAGCGAGCTTAAGAAGATCGTATGGCCTACGTGGAAGCAGGTCCTTAAGGGAAGTGCAGTCGTAGTAGTCGTTGTTGCTATATGCGCTGTTGCTATCGGAGGACTTGATTTCGCTTTCTCGCAGGGTATAGCAGCGATCGTTAATCTCTTTAACTAATTAAGAGGTTTTATAATGAGTGATATCAATGAGATGAACGTCGGTGTCAGATGGTATGTGGCGCACACCTATGCCGGCTACGAAAACAAGGTAAAGGCAAGCCTTGAAAAGATCGTCGAGAATCGCGGACTCGGACATCTTATATTCGATATCAAGATCCCCGTTGAGACCGTTATAGAAAAGAACGGTGACGTGGAAAAAGAGGTCGAAGTAAAGATATTCCCCTCGTACGTTCTCGTGAAAATGATCATGACGGAAGAAAGCTGGCACGCGGTCAGAAATATCACCGGTGTTACGGGCTTCGTCGGCCCCGGCTCTCGCCCCACGCCTCTCACAGATGCAGAGGTGGACGCGCTCAATATCGAAACTAAAAGAGTTGAGCTCAAGTTCAAGGAAGGCGACAACGTCACGATCACAAGCGGATTGTTTGAAGGATACAGCGGTACGGTTCAGGCAGTTTCTGAGGATCTCAAAGTCGTTACGGTACTCGTTAAGAGAGGCCGCCGCGATATGCCTGTTGAGCTTGATGCAAGCGTAGTAAAGCTTGCATAAGTAAAAAACGCGGTCACGGACCGCAGCGGCAAGTCCGCAACAGTGGGAGGGAGAAAAATTTTTGAATTCTCCCGCAGATTTACCACAATGGAGGTATTTTAATTATGGCAAAGAAAGTTATGGGCTATATCAAGTTGCAGTTGCCCGCCGGAAAGGCAACTCCTCAGCCCCCCGTAGGTCCGGCACTTGGTCAGTACGGTGTTGCAATTCCCGTATTTACAAAGGAATTCAACGAGAGAACTAAGAACGACATGGGTCTTATCATCCCTGTAGTTATCACTGTTTACGCTGACCGCTCCTTTACGTTTATCACCAAGACTCCTCCCGCTCCCGTTCTTATCAAGAAGGCAGCAGGAATCGAGTCCGGTTCTGCAAAGCCTAACAAGACCAAGGTAGCAAAGCTCACCAAGGAACAGGTACGCAAGATCGCAGAAACAAAGATGCCCGACCTCAACGCTTCCTGCATCGAGACCGCTATGAGCATGGTCGCAGGTACAGCTCGCAGCATGGGCGTAGAAGTTGAAGACTGAGGAGGCTGAACACAATGGGAAAGAAATATATTGACAGCGCAAAGCTCGTTGACAGAAGCAAGGCTTATGATCCTGCAGAGGCACTTGACCTCGTATGCCAGACTTCTAAGGCAAAGTTTGACGAGACCATCGAAATACACATCCGTCTCGGTGTTGACTCCCGTCACGCTGACCAGCAGGTCAGAGGAGCAGTAGTTCTCCCCAACGGAACCGGTAAGAACGTAAAGGTCCTCGTATTCGCAAAGGGCGATAAGGTTCAGGCAGCTCTTGACGCAGGCGCAGATTACGCAGGCGGCGCAGAGTACGCAGAGAAGATCGCTCAGGAAAACTGGTTCGATTTCGACGTAGTTATCGCAAGCCCCGATATGATGGGTGTTATCGGTAAGCTCGGTAAGGTCCTCGGTCCTAAGGGACTTATGCCTTCTCCTAAGGCAGGAACCGTTACCCCCGACGTTGCAAAGGCAGTTACTGAGGCTAAGGCAGGTAAGATCGAGTACCGTCTCGACAAGACCAACATCATCCACTGCCCGATCGGTAAGGCATCCTTCGGCGTTGAGAAGCTCTCCGAGAACTTCGACACCCTCGTAGGCGCAGTAATCAAGGCAAAGCCTGCTGCTGCTAAGGGTCAGTACATCAAGAGCTGCGTTATCGCAAGCACGATGGGTCCCGGCATCAAGGTAAATCAGGCAAAGCTCGGCTAATTTAAGCTTATAAAATAGAGCACACGTACTCATATTGGGCGCGTGTGCCTATTTTTTTGACTTTTTTGCAAAAAAAACGCTCAAAAAAAGAAGATTGTGGGAAAAACTATTGACAAAATGATAAAAAAATTGTAAAATATACTATGTATATATGTGTCACGCTAAAATACTTTGCAATTTTTACAGCAAAGATGCTTGATATATTTATAATCTTTGACAAAAAAATAAAAAAGGAGGTGCTTAAGGTGGAATTGATCTATGCCATTTTAATGGCTCTCGCAGCTTTTGTCGTTGCAGGCGTGCTTTCGGCTATTATCTTCCGTAAGGTAGGCTATAACGCTCGAAAGAGAGTTGCCGAATCCGAGATAGGCTCGGCTGAAGAGGAAGCAAAGCGTATCCGTGATGACGGAGCAAAGCAGGCAGAGACCATGAAAAAGGAAGCTTTGATAAGCGCAAAAGAGGAGATACTCAGACAGCGAAACGAGGCTGAGAAGGAACTCAAGGAGCGCAGAGCAGACGTTTCAAGAATGGAGCGCAGGATCACCCAGAAAGAAGAAAATCTGGATAAGAAATCCGAGGCTCTTGAACACAAGAACGAGATGCTCGACAAAAAGCTTAAGGAAAACGATCTTCTTCGCGAGCAGATCGAAGAGCTCAGACAAAAGGAGCTTAAGGTACTCGAGGATATTTCGGGCATTTCGGCTGATGAGGCAAAGGAGGAGCTTATCAACCGAGTTGAATCCGAGGTGAAGCACGAGCTTGCTCAGAGGCTGTCGGATCTTGAAACACAGTTCAAGGAAGACGCAGATGCAAAGGCGAAGAACATTATTTCACTTGCTATTCAAAGATGTGCCGCAGACCATGTGGCAGAAAGCACGGTTTCGGTTGTGTCGCTTCCCAATGAGGATATGAAGGGACGCATAATAGGCCGTGAAGGCAGAAACATTCAGATGCTTGAAAAGCTGACGGGTGTTGAACTTATTATCGATGATACGCCAGAAGCTATCACGCTTTCGGGATTTGATCCCGTACGCCGTGAGATAGCCCGTATAACACTCGAAAAGCTTATTTCGGACGGACGAATACATCCTTCAAGAATTGAGGAAACAGTCGAGAAAGCAACAAAGGAAGTAGAAGCGGGTATCAAGCAGGCAGGAGAACGCGCTACGTTCGACGTGGGAATACACGGAATAAACGCGGATCTTGTGAGAATGCTTGGCAGACTTCGTTACAGAACCAGCTACGGACAGAATGTTTTGAAACATTCTATTGAAGTAGCACTTATCGCAGGAATGATAGCCGACGAGCTCGGAATCGACAGTACGGTCGCAAAGCGTGCCGGATTGTTGCACGATATCGGAAAGGCGCAGACTCACGAGATGGAGGGCTCACACGTTGAGCTTGGAGTAAATCTTGCAAAGAAATACAAAGAAAGCCGTGACGTGATCCACGCAATAGAGGCTCACCACGGAGACGTAGAACCTCAGACCATCACTGCCGTTATAGTACAGGCTGCAGATGCTATTTCAGCTGCCAGACCCGGTGCGCGCAGAGAGGATCTTGAAAACTACATCAAGCGACTTGAAAAGATCGAGGAGATCGCTAAAGGCTTTAGCGGCGTAGACAAAGCGTTTGCCGTTCAGGCGGGACGCGAGATACGCGTAATGGTAAATCCCGAGGAGATCAATGACGACGGAATGAAGCTTGTTGCCAGAGAGATGGCGCTCAAGATTCAGGAAGAGGTAAAGTATCCCGGTCAGATAAAGATAAATCTGATAAGGGAAAGTCGTGCAATAGATTACGCAAAGTGATCTGAATTCGCTCAAAAGAGCGTTATCCATATATTTCATATAGAACTATGAGGTAAAAAAGAGACACCGTCTCTGGCTATATAATTGGATAAAGGGTCGTCGCCATATGGCGACGACCCTGATTTTTTTTTGAATTTGCTATTGCAAAGTGTTTGAAAATATGGTACAATATACTAAAGAAATGCAAGGAGAAGTGCGAATGAATTTAAACACGCAGAAAAAAGGCACCCCCCGAAGCAAGACTGCTTTCCCACAGCCGAGGACCTGGCCGGGTCAGAAGTATTGGATACTTTTGATAACGACCATAATTTTATTGGTATCCTTTACCGCGTCGTTTTTCGTGTTTTTGCTGACCGAAACAGACGGATATAGTACACCCGTTGGCTCAAATACGGGGAATATAAATAACAAGCTGCCTCCAAAGGCTACAGAGAATGGCACGGAAAACGAAAACGCCGATGAGGATATGTTCGTTACGGTGCAGTCAATGAGCAATTACGTTTCGACTCCGTCACCCTTTGTCAACCAGCTTGACGGATTGATAGAGCCTACCAATATAGATCTCGAGTCAAACAATACTATACTCGTTGAGATAGGCAGTGACTCTTGCACGTCTATCGCAGAGAAGAGTGCCGACGCGAAGATATATCCGGCGTCAATGACTAAGGTGATGTCGCTTGTCGTCGCGTGCGAAAATCTCAAAAACCTAAACACAAAGCTTGTGGTCAGCAGTGCACACGTTCAGTATATGAACGATGAGGGTGGTTCGGGAGTTGGACTCGTCGCAGGACAGACGCTTACGGTTAAGGATTGCTTGTACCTTACTTCATATCAATCCGATACCGTTGCAGTGCTTATGCTTGCGGAGCACGTTGCGGGAAGCGAAGCTAATTTCGTTAAGCTTATGAATGAAAAAGCGCGTTCGCTTGGACTTAATAATACCAATTTTGCGAATTGCACGGGACTTCACGACGAGGATAATTATACTACCTGTCGTGAGATGGCGGCAATAATGACTTACGCGCTTGATAATCCGCTTTGCTATGAGCTTTTGACGAGCTATAACGGATATAAGCTGACGCTTAAGGCTTGGGATAATAAAGAGGAAAAGCACGTTGAAAAAGAATGTGAATTCTATTCGAGTTGGTATAGCGGAAGGTTCGACGACAGACCGAGACTTGATACGGTAACCGTTACTGCTGGAAAGACCGGATACATCGATGAATCCGGAGTTTGCTTGGTTACTTATGCCGTATCGAGAGCCTCGGGAAGAAAGTACGTAAACGTTATCGTCGGAAAACCTAAGGGCAGCGGCTTGAATGAGGTCATATCTACAAATCAGGTAAAAACGATATATAATACATATGTGGAATAAAATAAGAGCTCGGGAGCGATCCCGAGCTCTTATTGTTTTTACGGAAACATAGGAAGATCCTTTTTTCCTTTACCGACCGTTGTTATAGGCTTATCAGCCATTATCTCGTCGTAATTGCGGCGGAAATCATCGTAGGTGAGGCATCTGTCGCGAGTGATAGTATTGCTGTCCTTGGAGAGTCCAAGCTCATAGAGCCAATAGCCGTCGTAGCCCACCGAAAGCAGATCGTTCTTGAGTGACTTCCAATCAATAACACCTTCGCCCGCAAGCCAATGCCTTTCATTTATGGCGTCGTAATCAGATACGTGTGTAGTCACGGTGCTTGCCTCGACCTTCATTATGAAGTCGTGGATGCTTTCATTCAAAAGGTGATTGGTGTCAAAGCAAACGCGAAGGGCAGGGTGTGCGGAGATCAGATCGAGGATGTCGTCCGAATTTCTTCCGAGGCAGGTCCTTGGCAGATCCTCTACGGCAATAGTAGCACCGAGCGAGCTTGCAAGGTCAGCAAGAGCGCAAAGGCTCTTCTTGGCGGTCGCCATACGCACGGGTCTGTCCTCTTCTGCGATAGGCTCGCCGCTCGGATGTATGACGATGGTCTTTATACCGACGTCCGTAGCCTTTTCGAT
The DNA here is from genome assembly GCA_015064065.1 of Oscillospiraceae bacterium. GTDB lineage: Bacteria > Bacillota > Clostridia > Oscillospirales > CAG-272 > HGM12713. Next base: position 38,902 of record SVSY01000001.1, on the reverse strand, counting down.
AAGAGCTGAGAGATACTCAACAGAGCTTTCTGCTACGGCAGGCGCGGATACGTCTATGAGATTGAAGGGAAGAAAGGGAAGGTGGAAGGAGTGAAGCTCAAGGTCGTATTCGTCTGCAAGAGCCTTTGCTGCCAAAAAATCAAAGCCATCGGCATTTTCTTTCGCGCCGAGAGATATTTCAATGCCGTCTATGCCTGCGTTCCTGCATTTTTTGAAGGTGTCGGCATTTATATTGGGTCTACCGAGCGATATTCCGAGTTTCATAGAATTGCCTCCAAGTTGTCAGTTGTTTTCTTGATCCTGATCGGGCTGTCCCGTTGGGTCTGTGTAATAATCGTTATAAGCTGTTCCGCAGAACTCGCAGGTGAAGGTCGTATATCCGGGCTCCGTTTCGGTTGGAGGAACCGTTACCGTCGTGTATCTGTGCTCGTCGGACGAGAAGGTCTCGGTCACCGTTTGCGAACACACCGTGCAAGTGCCCGTGCGCTCGCCTGCCTCGCTGCAATTGCCCTGCTTTGTGGTGGTCCATTCGCTTACGGTGTGATTTCCTGCAGGTATTTCTCCCGACTTGTACGAATAACCGCATTTGCAGATGTAGGTGGTGTATCCTGCACTAAGACAGGTCGCGGGGGTGACTTCTTTTGAGTCGATCGTGTGCGCCAGCTTAGCTATGGGGTGTGTCTGCTTGTCACCGCATTTACAGACACGTACAGCCTCTCCTTCCTCTGCACAGGTAGAGTCCTTTGTGACAGTCCACTCTCCCCAAACGTGACGGTGTTCATTTTTTGACTCTCCGTTTTTCTTTGAACAGCTGCTGAGCGTTGCGAGCAACGCAAGACATAAAACAACGGTTAAGTATCTTTTCATTGTATTTCTCCTAAAACAGTAGTATTTTGACGGCGTATTATCGTTTGCTATACCACAATATTATATCACTTTAAAAGTATTTTGTAAAGCAGTTTGTTGAATTTTAATAACTAAAAAGCTTCCCCGCGATCGTTGCAGGGGAAGCTTTGCTTTCATAGGTTATTTGATCTTATACTTCAATCTCAAATTATCCGCTATCATGGCGATAAACTCGCTATTCGTGGGCTTGCCTCGATTGTTTTGAATGGTGTATCCAAAGTAGGAGTTGAGCGTATCCACGTCGCCTCTGTCCCACGCGACCTCGATGGCGTGGCGTATTGCGCGCTCGACGCGGCTGGTCGTGGTCTGATACTGCTTTGCGACACTGGGGTAGAGTATTTTCGTTACGCTGTTGATGATGTCGCTGTCCTTGACGGTAAGCAGAATTGCCGTGCGGAGATACTGATATCCTTTTATATGTGCGGGAACACCTATCTGATGTATGATCTTCGTGACCTGCGTTTCCATATCGGGTACTTTTTCTTCCTCGGCTTCGGGCTCGATCTCTCCGTCTCGGCTTTTTGCAAGGGCAGTGATATGCTTACATAGACTTTCGACGTTATAGGGCTTGAGCAAGCAGAGATCCGCGCCTGCGTTAGCCGCCTCGATAAAGGTGCTCTGCTTTGATACCATTGAAACTACGATGAAGGCGGGAGGCTTGTCGGGTGCAAATTTCAGGTTCTGCGCATTACGCAGCACACCTATTCCGTCAAGCTTTGAGAGCCACACGTCAACTATCGCGATGTCAGGGTGGTTCTTGCCTATCTGTATGAGCGCTTCCTCTCCGTTTCCTGCTTCGAGTAGATTTGTAAATCCCGCACGGCGCAGTTCATTGCAAAGTGCGAGTCTTTCGCTTGGGTTTTCGTCTGCTATCAATATTTTAATGGCTTTTTTCATAGATGTTCCTCCAAATATTTGTTCAACAACCATATTTTACCATATTTCAAAGTAAAATGCAAGGAATTTACAAAAATTGGCAGTTACAAAAATAAACAAAGTTATTTGGTAAAAATTGGTAGAAATTAACAAAAGGTGCTGAATTACTTCAGCACCTGCATAAAAAATCTTGTTCTTTCGGCTTTTGCACCGCGTATTTCTATTATGTAATCGAGTTCGAGCGTTCCGTTTATGTGAAGTCTGTTGACGACTTTTTTCGTTCTCACGCATATCTCAAACGGCATTATAGGCGTGTTATATATGCAGTGGTGACGTTTTCCCTCTTCGAAGACGAGTGTTGCGGATACCGTTCCTTCGCGGGTCATAGTGACAACGTCAGGGCAGTTCTGCATATATGTAACGGAGGTGACAGAGCCCTCCATTCCCGTGCTTTCGGTCTCGTCGTAAGAATATGTGATTCTTCCGCCGTCGACGGTGAGCGTTCCACAGGTGTTTATCTTCAAAACGTCCGATTCTTCTTCGGGAGCGGCAGCCTCCGCTATAGCTTCCTCAAGACCGCCGTCGTCCTCGGGAAGAGTAGAGAAAAGAGATTCTTCGACCTCATACAGCTCGGATACTATTTTAATACGTACTTCTTCTTTATTCATATCGTTCTCCTGAAAAATATATCCCATATATTCTACCATTCATTTTGTTAATTGTCAAGTCGCATAACGATTTATGTGTTTGATTTTTTGAAAAGTAAAAAAATACTTCACGGTCATTGACAAAATTGCGAAAAAGCGTTATACTATAACCAATATATTACTTTACAGAGTTTTCTGAAAATAAGGAGGAAAAAATGAAGGATATCAAGAGAAATCTTACGATGCTTTGCGACTATTACGAGCTCACTATGGGTAACGGATATTTCGTGAACGGAATGAAGGATAAGATCGTTTATTTCGATGTTTTTTACCGCGACAATCCCGACAACGGAGGATATGCTATAGTAGCGGGACTTGAACAGATAGTTGAGTACATCAACGATCTGCGCTTTGACAAAGAGGATATCGAATATCTTCGCGGCAGAGGCTGCTTTAACGAGGAGTTTTTGGAGTATCTGAGCAATTTCAAATTCAGCGGAGATATATGGGCTATCCCCGAGGGAACCGTCGTATTTCCCGGTGAGCCGCTTATGACGGTGCGTGCTCCTATCGTTGAGGCACAGTTTATCGAGACCTACGTTCTTATGATGATAAACCATCAATCGCTTATAGCTACAAAGGCATCGAGAATAACCAGAGCCGCAAAGGGAAGACCTGTAAGTGAGTTCGGCTCGCGCAGAGCGCAGGGTGCTGACGCGGCTATGCTCGGTGCAAGAGCAGCATATATCGGCGGTTGCGGTTCTACCGCTTGCACGATAGCTGACGAAGCGTACGGAGTTCCCGCCGTCGGAACTATGGCACACTCATGGGTGCAGCTTTTCGATACCGAGTACGAGGCATTCGAGACCTATTGTAAGATATACCCCAAGAACGCAACTCTGCTCGTAGACACTTATAACGTGCTTGAGAGCGGCGTTCCAAATGCTATAAAGGCTTTCAAGACTATACTTCATCCGCAGGGAATACGTAACTGCGCGGTGCGTATCGACTCGGGAGACGTTACTTATCTTACCAAAAAGGTCCGCAAGATGCTTGACGATGCGGGACTTCCCGAGTGTAAGATAGTGGTTTCGAACTCTATGGACGAGTACATTATCCGCGAGCTTATCCGTCAGGGCGCTGAGATAGATTCCTTTGGTGTAGGTGAGCGTCTTATCACGGCTAAGAGCGATCCCGTTTTCGGCGGTGTATATAAGGTATGCGCTATCGAGGCCGATGACGGAACGGTTATTCCCAAGATAAAGATAAGCGAAAACGTAGGAAAGATCACCACACCTCACTTCAAGAAGGTATACAGACTCCGCGGACGCGAGACAGGCAAGGCGGAAGCAGACCTTATATGCGTTTACGACGAGATCGTGGACGATACGAAGCCGCTTGAGATATTCGACCCCGTAGCTACGTGGAAGCGTAAGACGCTTGAGAACTTTACTGCTACCGAGCTTTTAGTTCCGATATTCAAGGATGGAGAGCAGGTCTATGAGCTTCCCACTCTTCAGCAGATAAGAGCACACTGTGCCGAGGAGATAGAGGGAATGTGGGACGAGGTACGCCGCTTCAGCAATCCTCACAATTACTACGTTGACCTCTCTGAAAAGCTCTGGAAGCTCAAGCACGATATGCTTGCGGCGCACGGAAGACGCTAAGCTATGAAGGTAATAGTATGTCTTGACGACAAGCGCGGAATGTTTTTCAACGAGCGCAGACAGAGCCGCGACAGAGTGCTCAACGCCGACGTAGTCGCTATGTCGAAAGGAAGCCGTCTGTTTATAGATCCGTATTCCAAAATGCTTTTTGAGGATAGCGGCGCGGATATCGTATGCGACGCGGATTTTTTAGAGCTTGCGGGCGACGGGGACCTCTGCTTCGTGGAAAACAGAGCGCTTTCGGGATATATTGATAAGCTCGAAGAAATAATAATATACCGCTGGAACAGAAGCTATCCGACCGATATCTTCTTTGACCTTGAGCCCGAAGAGCATGGCTTCAAGTGCGTTTCGGTCTCTGAATTTCAAGGGTCGTCACACGATAAAATAACCAAGGAGATCTTTACAAAATGAGAAGTATATTTAAGAGAACGACGCTTGCTCTGCTTGCGTTGCTGTTGGCACTTTGCCTTGCGCTTGTCGGTTGCGACGTAGAAAAGAATTTTGACGACGAACTCGAAAAGGTCATATTGGAGTCTACCGAAAAGGCGACAAAGCCGACGCAGACCGAAGCCGAGCAGGAGACGTCAGGCGAACAGAAAGACCCGACTCCGTCGCAAAAAGACCCGATATGCGACCTTCTCGGGATACCTCAGTTCACAAACAAGCCATTTGCCGCAGTAAACTCTAATACCCCCACGTTTACTGCAGAAGAGATAACTACAAAGAGCTATGAGTTTTTCAGCGATCTCGACTCTTTTGGACGTTGCGGCTACGTTATGGCGTGTATCGGTAAAGACCTGATGCCGACCGAGGACCGCGGAGATATAGGACATATAAAGCCGACCGGTTGGATACAAGGCAAATACGACAGTAGCCTTGTGAGCGGTGGAAATCTCTATAACAGATGCCATCTTATCGGATTTCAGCTTACGGGCGAGAACGACAATGAGAAAAATCTCATTACCGGAACTCGTTATATGAATTGGGACGGAATGGTCGACTTTGAAAATATGATAGCCGACTACGTCAAGGAAACGGGAAATCACGTTATGTATCGCGTAACGCCGATGTTTTACGAAAACGAGCTCGTAGCACGCGGAGTACATATGGAGGCTTACTCGGTAGAGGATAACGGGGAGGGAATAAGCTTCAACGTTTATGCCTACAACGTTCAGCCCGGTATAACGATAGACTACAAGACGGGTAAGAATTGGCTCTCGACAGAGCAGGTGATTCCCGAAGAGGACGAAAATACGGAGAATGGAGAGGCTGAGAACGAAAACGGCTCACCGAAGTATATTCTTAACACAAACAGCAAAAAGATACATATACCTACCTGTTCAAATGCGGAGCAAATGCTCGAAGGCAACCGACAGGAGTATAACGGAGATCTTGACGAATTGATCGCCGAGGGCTATACCAAATGCGGTATATGCCGAGCGGGAACTTAATAAAAAAGCGGTGCGGAAATAAATTGTCCGCACCGCTTTTTTGCGCGGAAGGTAAAAAATATATTATAAATTTTTATATACTCTATTGAAAAAACAGAATATGTATGATATAATGTTATAAGGTAATATGGGTTAGTGTCACATATTGGATATGTGCCGACATCATAACCAATTTTATGAGAAGGGGGCGGATAGATGGGATTCTTTGAGAAGGCTTGGAATAGTATGGTTTCGTTTATGAACGACAAAGTCCTGCATACTTTATCTACCATAGGGATAAAGGACGTTATAGATATATTTGCGCTTGCCTGCATATTCTTCTTCCTTTACCGCTTTGCGAAAAAGAGACGTGCGATGAAGATAATAATGGGCGTAATGCTCTTTTTGCTCGCGCTCTTTTTGGTGGATGCGGCGCACCTTTCGGCTCTTGGGTTCGTGTTCGGAGATTTCAAACAACTCGGACTTATCGCGCTTATGATAATCTTTCAGCCCGAGCTTCGCTCAGCACTTGAAAAGATAGGAGGACTTAAGGTCTTCAATTTTCATAATCCACACGGAAATAACACGAAAGACGACGTTACCTCGCATTACGTTATCGAGTCGGTATCCCGTGCGGCACAAAAGCTTTCCTCTGCGGGACACGGAGCGTTGATAGTTATAGAAAGACAGAATTCGCTTTCGGAGTATAAGAGAACGGGAAGCGCCGTCGACGCGGTGATGTCTCCCGATATCCTCTGCTCGATATTCTACAAGGGAACAGCGCTTCACGACGGAGCGGTAATAATCAAAAATGGAAGAATAGATTCCGCAGCCTGCGTATTGCCGATGACCAACCGTGTAGATATAGACAGTGAGCTCGGAACAAGACACAGAGCGGCAATAGGAACTACCGAATCCACTGATGCGGTAGTAGTAGTCGTTTCTGAAGAGACGGGAAAGATATCGCTTTCGATAGACGGAGAGCTTGAGCGCGGATTTACATATACCTCGCTCCGCACTGCTCTTGAAAAGATACTTATCCCCGAGACCAACAATTCTCAAAAGCCTCGCGCAAAGGCACTAAAGACGGCGATCTCCAAAAAGAAGTCTGTCAAGTAGTACACGTTAAGGAGGAGAATATGTCTGACAAGGAACTTAACAGCGCTGCCGCCAATGAGCAGCGCCTCGTGGTAAAAAATAAAAAATATAAGAAAAACGATATATTTGCCTTCGCGCTCTGTTTGATAGTTGCGCTTATAATATGGATACACGCGACTAACGTGCAAAACAGTCAAATGCAAAAGCAGGATGAGCTTTACGATGCTTTAAATGGGGTGTCGGAGCAACAGAAAAACGGCTGAAGGAATTAATTTTTTTGCAATTTGCGTAACGGAGGGGCAGACGTGAACGACGGAAAATATAACGGATTTCTTGTGAGCGGTATAAGTCTGCCGCCCGATGTTGATGAAAAGGAAGCTTGCGTAATTGCGGCAACCGAGCTGAAGCGTGCAGGGGTAGACCCTGCACGACTTCATTTTAGCGTATATAAACGCTCGGTCGACGCAAGAAAAAAGAACGATATAAGGCTCGTTTATTCGGTAGCGGGCAGATTTGACTCTCCGCGCGCCGTACGTTTGCCGACTAAGAGCGGCAAATACCGCATATCAGCTCTCTTTGACGGAGAGCTTGATATATGCCGCGGAAGCCTTCGCGCAAGCGCACAGCCGCTGGTCGTCGGAATGGGACCTGCGGGTCTTTTCGGTGCGCTGTTGCTCGCCGAGAACGGATATGAGCCGATAATAATCGACAGAGGTGACGACGTCAGACAAAGAGCGAAAAAATACGATAGCTTTTACAGATTTGGCATTCTCGATGCCGAATCCAATATACAGTTTGGCGCGGGCGGTGCGGGCACTTTTTCCGACGGAAAGTTGCTTACGCGTATAAACGATGAAAAGATAGGCTACGTTCTGCGTAGATTTTGCGATTTCGGCGCGCCCGAAGAGATAATGACAGCGGCAAAGCCGCATATCGGTACCGATATTCTGCTTGAGATCGTCGATAAAATGCTTCTTAGGATCGAAGAGCTTGGCGGAAAGGTAATGTACCGTACGCGTATGGAAGGCATACGCGAGCTTGCCGACGGGAACTTACTCGTAAAAACGAGTAAAGGCGATATAGTTGCTTCGTCCGTGCTTATGGCAATAGGACACAGCGCAAGAGACACGTACAAAATGCTTTTGGAAGACGGATACGCTATAGAGGCCAAGTCCTTTTCCGTAGGCGTAAGAATAGAACATCTTCGTGAGGATATCGACAGAGCACTCTACGGAGATATGGCAGGACACCCAAAGCTTGGCAAGGGTGAATATCATCTTTCGGATACTTCCTCGGGCAGAGGTGTGTACACCTTTTGTATGTGCCCCGGCGGAGAAGTTGTAGCGGCAGCGTCGGAGGACGGCGGTGTCGTTGTAAACGGAATGAGCAGAAGCGCGCGCGACGGAGTTAACTCTAACTCAGCCGTCGCGGTCAGCGTGTTTAAAAACGATTATGACGGAACGCCCTTGGGGGCAATAGAGTTCCAGAGAAATATAGAAAAGAGAGCCTTTGCGGCAGGCGGGGGCGACTACAGCGCACCGATGCAGACGGTTGGAGCATTTCTCGGAAAGAGCAATAGCCGAGCTATAGGCAGAATTATGCCTACTTATCGCGGCGGCGCGGTCAGGGAATGTGCGCTTGACGGCGTACTTCCGAGCTTTATTTGCGGCGAGCTTCGCAGAGGACTTGTTTCCTTTGAGAGAAAGCTGTCGGGATTTTCCGCCGACGACGCCGTGTTGACGGGCGTAGAGACGAGAACGTCAGCACCTGTAAGGATACTGCGCGGTGAAGATATGCGCGCACTCGGAAAGGGAAGGATATATCCCTGTGGAGAGGGTGCGGGATACGCGGGCGGAATAACGAGTGCCGCCATCGACGGAATACGCGGAGCGTTGAAGATAATGGAAGAGTTTGCTCCGTCGCGCGATTGATTTTGTTTTAAATTTGTGTTTATATAGATTGAGGTATGTATGAAAAACAAGAAGAGAGAGAAGGTGTGGTGCGAGCACTATGTCTTCGGTGACTCCTTGCGCGATGCCGAGGTGCGCGATATGGCGCAAAAGCTTGGCAGAAGCGAGATATTCTCGGTTTTGCTTTACAACCGAGGATATAAAGACGCCGAAAGTGCTTTGCATTTTCTTCGATTTGAAGAAGCAGACCTTCACGACCCTTATGTGCTTGCCGATATGGAAAAGGCGGTCGATAGGGTGTTTGACGCGATCGAGAGCGGAGAGAAGATATGCGTTTACGGAGATTATGACGTAGACGGAGTCACCTCGGTAAGTATGCTCTATCTCTATTTGCGTGAGCTTGGAGCAGACGTTACTATGAAGATACCCAAACGCGAGGGTGAGGGCTACGGAGTTTCCTGCGCCGCACTTGACAAGCTTGCGGACGACGGTGTAAAATTGGTCATCACGGTCGATACGGGTATCACGGCAGAGGAAGAGGTAGAATACGGAAAGAGGATAGGAATAGAATTCGTCGTTACCGATCACCACGAGTGCAGAAGCGAGCTTCCAAAGGCTTGCGCGGTAGTAAATCCGCACAGACCCGACTGTCCTTATCCGTTCAAGGAGCTTGCAGGTGTCGGAGTTGTATTCAAGTTCGTCTGCGCTTGCGAGATGAAGCGTTGCAGAGATAAGGGAGTCGCTATCGTAGACGGGATACGCAACGTATGTCTCAAATACGCTGATCTGGCGGCACTCGGCACTATTGCCGACGTTATGCCGATAGTAGACGAGAACAGACTTATCGTAAGTATGGGTCTTAAGCTTATGGAAGAGCGCCCCCGTCCGGGACTTGCTGCTCTTATAGATGCTTCATCATCAAAGAAGAATTCTGACGACGCAGCGAAGAAAAGAAAGATAACCTCGGGCTTTATAGGCTTTGGCATAGCTCCGAGAATAAATGCGGCGGGAAGAATATCCGACGCGGCGATCGCGGTCAGAACACTTCTTGCCACGGCGGGAGAAGAGGCAGACCGATACGCTGAGGAGCTTTGTACGATCAACCGCCAGCGACAGATAGAAGAGAACCGTATAGCCGAACAGGCTTACGAAATGATAGAGGACTGCGTTGACCTTGAAAACGAGCCCGTTATAGTTATCGACAGCAACGAATGGCAGCAGGGTATCATAGGTATAGTTTCCTCGAAGATAACAGAGAGATACGGCGTGCCGTCTATCCTCGTTTCGTTTTACGGCTCGGTCGGATCTGAAGAGACCGCAATTGATGACGGCAAGGGATCGGGAAGAAGTATAAAGGGTCTCAATCTCGTTGAGGCACTCGGATACTGTGAGGACCTTCTCGTTAAATACGGCGGTCACGAGCTTGCGGCAGGACTTACCGTAAAGCGCGGAAATCTCGATGCTTTCCGCGAAAGGATCAATGCTTATGCGCGCGAGCATCTTGACGAGGACGCATTCAAGATAAAGGTAGACGTTGACTGCGAGCTTCAGATGAAGGACCTTAATATCGGACTCGCAAAGGAGATACAGTATCTTGAGCCCTACGGAACGGGAAATGCGACTCCGGTGTTCGTTATGCGCGACGTTACCGTCAAGAAGGTCACCTACACCAAGGGCGGCGATCATTCAAGACTTTATCTTGAAAAGGACGGAATAAACGTAAACGCTATGTACTTCGGTATAGGAGAAGGAATGCTCGGTTTTGAGAGCGGAGACGTTATCGACCTCTTGTTCAACGTAGATATAAACGACTATAAAAACGTTCAGTCGGTTCAGATGATAGTGCGTGACGCGAAACTTTCTGAGACCTATACTCAGAAGATAAACGAGCAGAAGCACAGATATGCCGAGCTCAAGAATGGCGGAAGCTACTGCGCCGCCGACGGATTTGTCCCCGACAGAGACGATTGCTCGAGAGTTTATACTCTTCTGAGAAAGGAATACCGCAACGGAAACAGTCTTACCGATACCCGAAAGATGCTCAAGGAGCTCAATCGTGCGGGACAAAGGGAGATAAATTACGTTAAACTTAAATACATATTCGAGATATTCAATGAACTGCAGATATGCTACGTCGAGGAGCTCGACAAGGATATATACCGCTTTGAAGTGCTCTTCCGCGCGACACGGACGAGTATAGATAAATCAGCGATACTTAAAAAACTGAAGTCTCAATGCACGGATCGCGTTTCGCAGTGATATATTCTCGAAGGAAGGATAGCAATGCCGGCTAATACATGTTCTACAGTTGAACAGCTGATGGAAAAGCTTTTCAACTCAGGAAGAAAATACGACTTTGACAAAATAAGAATGGCAGGCGAATATGCTGAGTCGCTTCACGAGGGGCAGTTTCGTGTCAGCGGTGATCCGTATATATCGCATCCTGTTGCAGTTGCCGAGATAGTTTCTGATCTCGGACTCGATACCAATTCCATCTGTGCGGCGCTTTTGCACGATACGGTAGAGGATTGCTCGGATAAGACCGATTTGAAGGTGATCGAGACGAAATTCGGGGCGGAGACGGCAATGCTTGTCGACGGACTTACCAAGATGGTCGCGCTCTATATCGAGGACAAGGAAGAAGCGCATATAGAAAACCTTAGAAAAATGCTTCTCGCGATGTCGAAGGATATCCGTGTCATTTTCATAAAACTGTGCGACAGACTTCATAATATGCGTACGCTCTCGGTAAAGCCCGACCCCAAGAGACGCTCTACCGCGCTTGAAACTATGTACGTGTACGCACCCCTTGCACACCGACTCGGTATGCAGAAGATCAAGCAGGAGCTTGAAAACCTTTGTATATCCTATCTTGACCCGATAGGATATGCCGAGATACGTCAGTATATCGACGATAAATACGGACAGAGCGTCGGATTTATCGAGAACGTAAGAGGAATAGTAGACAAGAAGCTAAGAGAAAACAATATACATTTCGAGCTTGCGGGAAGAATAAAATCGGTCTACAGTATCTACCGAAAGATGTTTAACCAGAATAAGAGCTTTGACGAGATATACGATTTTTACGCGATGAGAATAATCGTTGATACAGAGCTTGAGTGCTACACGGCGCTCGGACTTATCCACGAGATGTTCAAGTCGGTTCCCGGAAGATTTAAGGACTATATCTCTACGCCTAAGCCCAATATGTACCGCTCGCTTCACACGACTGTAATCGGTCGCGACGGTATACCCTTTGAGGTGCAGATACGTACGTGGGAGATGCATCAGGTAGCGGAATACGGTATCTGCGCGCATTGGAAGTACAAGAGCGGAGAGAAGTCCAAGGCGGATATCGATAATAAGCTCGAGTGGATATCGAGACTTATCGAGACCGAGTCGAACACTACCGATCCCGACGAATTTCTCAACGCGCTCAAGACCGATATATTCCACGACGAGACCTTCGTGTTTACGCCTAAAGGAGACGTTATCGCGCTTCCTCTCGGCTCGACGGTAATAGACTTTGCGTACGCTATACACTCGGGCGTAGGAAACTCGATGATAGGCGCAAAGATAAACGGAATGATAGTTCCTATAGAAAAAGCTCCCGTGACGGGAGATATCATAGAGATACTCACCTCGTCGGCATCAAAAGGACCGAGCAGAGATTGGCTGAATATCGTAAAGACCAGCGAGGCAAGAACAAAGATAAGAAGCTGGTTCAAGAAGGAAAAGAGAGCCGAGAATATCGTTGCGGGAAAGAATATGGTCGATGCCGAATTCAAACGCTTCGCGCGCAATTACACCGAAACACAGCGTAACGAGGTAGTTGCCGTCGTAGGACAGAGAATAGGCTATATGAGCGCCGACGACCTCTACAACACGCTTGGATACGGAGGAATCGCACTTTCTAAGGTGGCGGGAAAGTTCAAGGACGAATACGAGAGATCCTTTGCCGTTGCCGAAGAGACCGAGGGCGTCGAGATAGTCGCCGAGCAGGTCAAGACCGCTACGCCTAAGAATATCAAATCTAACGGTGGCGTTATCATTGACGGACTTGAAGGCTGTCTCGTTAAATTTGCACGCTGCTGCAATCCGCTTCCCGGAGACAGCGTGATAGGCTTTATCACGAGAGGACACGGAGTTTCGGTTCATAAATCCGACTGCCCCAACGTACTTCTCAGCAGAGAAAATCCCGAAAATGCAGACCGTTGGGTAGATGCATATTGGGAGGAACGCAAGAGCGGGACCGTTGATTTCTACGAGGCTCAGATCAGTATCTACGTTTTCGACCGTATCGGTATTCTTGCCGATATATCGGTCGCACTTTCCGAGATGCGCGTGCAGATATTGCAGATAAATACCACCAAATACGGAGCTGAGGGCGTTATCGTTAACCTCAAGATAAGCTGTAAGAACGTCGACCATTATCGGTCTATCGTTTCAAAGCTTAAGTCGATAGACGGAGTAAACGATATAACCAGAGGCTATTCGCAGTAAAATTACGTTAAGATCACAAGGACGGAAGAAAAATGATCGCAGTATTACAAAGAGTAAAGCGCGCCGCAGTCTGCGTTGACGGCAAGGAGGTAGGCGCGTGCGGTGAAGGACTTTGCATACTTCTCGGAGTAGCCAAGGGTGATGGCGAGGAGGATGCGAGAGTGCTTGCTGAAAAAATAGTAAATCTTCGTATATTTTCCGACGAAAACGGAAAAATGAACTTATCTCTCAAGGACATAGACGGAGAGGCGCTCATAGTATCTAATTTCACTCTTCTTGCGTCCTATAAAAAGGGCAAGAGACCCGATTATTTCGCGGCGGCTCTGCCCGACGACGCCAATCGCCTTTACGAATATTTCTGTACGCTCACAGAAGGTGAGATAAAGCATACGGGACGGGGAATATTCGGGGCGGATATGGAGATAGAAATGATAAATAACGGTCCCGTTACAATAGTTATGGACAGCAACGTATTGCTCAAAAAGAGCGTTTGAGACGGAGAAGCTTATGAAGATAATATTGGATTCACCGATAAATAAATATTACGTCCAAACGCTTGGAATGATATTCTTTCCCGGTGAGCATTTCGGCGAGGATGAAGAGCTTCGTGAAGGCGAGCCCGTGCTGTCGTTGAGAACGGTAGAGGAAGAAGGAGGCGTCAGAGCCTTCGCTACCGTGTCTATCGACGATAAGAGCGAGAGCGCAGAGTATTTTGCAGAGTACACGGCTGAGCGTACGAGCGAGCGCACGCTCAAGCTCTCGATAGGCGGGGCTGTGCTTGCCGCCGCAGGCGCTCTGCTTGGCTACAGACCTGCGTGGGGAATGATGATAGGCGTCCGTCCTTCAAAGGTCGCAAGCGAGCTTCTTGATGCGGGAAACAGTAAGACTAAGGTAAAGAGGATACTCAATAGCGATTATCTCGTTATACCCAAAAAGGCGGCTCTTGCCACAAACGTGGCACTTGCCGAGCGAAATATAGTGGGAGCACCTTCCAAAAAGGATTGCAGCGTCTATATTTCAATTCCTTTCTGTCCCACGAGATGTACCTATTGCTCGTTTGTTTCTTACACGTCGAAAAGATTGCTCTCGCTAATTCCCGAATATCTCCAGAAGCTCAAGGGCGATATAGCCGATAATTTCGCGCTTATCAAGCGACTTGGACTCAACGTAAAAACGGTATACATAGGCGGTGGCACACCGACGATTCTCGACGGGGCACAGCTTCGCGATCTGCTTGGATTTATCTGTACACAGACCGACGTAAGCGCGCTTGAGGAGTTTACACTCGAAGCGGGACGCCCCGACACTATTACGAAAGAAAAATTTGATATTGCAAAAGAATTCGGCGTGACAAGAGTCAGCGTCAATCCCCAGAGCCTTTGCGACGACGTGCTCTGCGGTGTAGGCAGAAGCCACACCGTAAAGGAATTTTACGAGGCTTACGATATTGCAAAAGCATCGGGTATAAGAACTGTAAACGTAGACCTCATCGCAGGTCTGCCGAAGGATAATTTCCGTGAATTTTCGCACACTGTAGACGAGATAATAAGACTCGACCCCGAAAATATCACGGTGCATACTTTCTGCGTAAAACGCTCCTCGGAGCTGCTCAGACAGAATTCGAAGATATATTCGCTCAGAGGCGGCGACGTCGGCAAATGCGTCGACTATTCGCAGATAAAGACAGAGCAGGCGGGATATATCCCGTACTATATGTACAGACAGAAAAATACGGTTGGAAACTACGAAAACGTAGGTTTTTCAAAGCCGTCATATGAAGGACTTTATAACATCTATATGATGGAGGAGATACATTCGATCTTTGCCGCGGGAGCGGGAGCTGTCGGAAAGCTCGTTGACAACACGGGAAATTGTTGCAACAAACGTGAGATCGAACGTCTATTCCATCAGAAATATCCGTATGAATATTTAAAAGAGGACAAAAACGAGGCGTTTGCGGAAGCGGCAATTCGTTTCTATACGGAGCGAGGAATGCTGTGATCCGTCCTTGATGCCTCGGTCCTATATGGAGGATCTTATGGCATATAATATTGACGACAGAAAATTGACAGAAAAGGCGGAGTGGATAGCACTCTGCGAAAAGAGGTTTTCCGAGCAGTTTTTCGGAATAGCCGAGGATATATGTAAAAACAGAGGTCTGCGAATAGTAAGGCTTTACGGTCCGACCTGCTCGGGCAAGACTACCGCAGCAAGACTTCTTATTTCGATGTTCGAGAGCTTTGGAAAGAAGGCGCATCTCGTTTCTATCGACGACTTCTTCTTTAACCATGAGGTCTTGGAGCAAAGGTCGAGAGAAAAGGGGCTTCGCCGACTTGATTACGACTCTCCCGACACGATAGACTCCGAAGAGCTATATCGCTTTGCTAAGGAGATATTCGAGTCTGACGAGGTGCACTGTCCCGTATTTGATTTCAAAACGGGAAGCAGAGTGGGATATAAAACGCTGTCTATCGACGATAACGATATTTTTATCTTCGAGGGCATTCAGGCGTGCTATCCAATAGTAAAAGAGATGCTCTCCGAGCACGGCTCGGCAAGCATATTTATCGCACCGCAGAAGAACGTGAGCGTAAACGGAGTTACTCTTTCTCCGAACAGACTCAGACTTATGCGAAGACTTGTGCGCGATTATCATTTCCGCAACAGCTCGCCCGAGTTTACCTTTGAGCTTTGGAAGAGCGTACGCGATAATGAAAAAAAGAATATCTTCCCGTATGCCGACGAGAGTGATTATTGCATCGATTCGGCTATGCCGTACGAGCTCGGCGTTCTCAAGCCTTTCTTGTGCGAGATACTTAACACGGTATCGGAGGATAGCGAATATTTTGAAAAATCAAGACAGATACTTGAGGCAATTAAGAATATAGAAGTCATACCTTGCGAGCTCATACGCGAGGAATATCTCTACAGCGAGTTCGTGTGACACAAATACACCTTTGTAAAGCCTAATTTGCATAGCGTAAGTATATAGGAATTCACTTTTGAATAAACTATAAAAAATGCGTTCGCAAAGGTGGTGTCGTGACTTGAGTATCAATGAGCTTGACACAGACAGAAAAGGAGCACGCAGCTTTATGTCAGGCGTGCTTCTGCTGTCTTTGTCGACCGTTGCCGTAAAAATAATAGGACTTGCATTTAAAATACCAATGCTTGCATTTCTCGGCACGAAGGGAATGGGGTATTTTAATTCGGCATACGAGATATACGCTCTGCTTTGCGTTATTTCAACCGCGGGTCTGCCCGTCGCGCTTTCTATGCTCGTCTCTGCTGCAAGAGCGAGAGGGGACGCATACGGAGTCGCGCGGATATACCGTACGGCAAGCGTGACGTTTTTTGTGCTCGGAGCATTTACGAGCGCGTTTATGCTCCTTTTTTCAAAACAGCTTGCAGAGCTTATCGGAAACCCCGACGCATATCTTTGTATTGCGGCGATAGCACCCGCGCTCCTTGCGATCTGTCTCGGAAGTGCCGTGCGCGGATACTGTCAGGGCTTTGAATATATGACGCCTACGGCGATATCTCAGCTTATAGAGGCACTCGGAAAGCTTGGCTTTGGCATTATCTTAGCAGGCTTTGCGATAAGACGCGGATATGAGATATGGGTCGTCTCGGCTTTTTCGGTGCTCGGGGTTACGCTCGGAAGCTTTATTTCGCTTATATACCTGTCCTTTGCCAAACACTCAAAAAAACTGAAGCGAGAGCGTGCCTTACTTGATGTAAATACAGACTCTAAAACGAATTGCTTCGCTGAGCTTATCAGAATAGCCGTTCCGATAACGCTCGGCTCTGCACTCATTTCCGCAACGAGAATAGCCGATATGACACTCATAATGCGAAGATTGCAGGAGATAGGTGTGAGTGCCGAGGAGAGCAATCGGATATACGGAGCATATACTACGCTTGCAGTGCCTGTGTTCAGTCTTATCCCCGCGCTCATAGCCCCCGTGTCAATGGCGCTCGTTCCGCAGCTTGCCGCGTATATACAGCGCAAGCGCAGAGACGGCGAGAAGACTGTCATTGAAAACGCCACAAGACTTACGTTGCTTTTGGCTATGCCTGCGTCTATGGGACTCGTACTTTTCTCGCGCCCCATACTTGAACTGCTGTTCTCGGGACAGAGTGAGGCGATAATACTTTGCGCGCCGCTTCTTTCGGTGCTCGGCGGTTCGGTGCTCTTTTCCTGCCTTATAACCACGACCAACGCGATATTGCAATCCTACAAGCACGCGGGTCTGCCGATAGTATCAATGGCAGCCGGACTTCTTGTTAAAATAGTGAGCACATATATACTTGTGGGAAATCGAGATATAGGTGTTATGGGTGCGCCGATAGGGAGCTTCCTTTGCAATATAACGGTTACGCTTATCAATTTTCTGTTTATGCATAGGGTAACGCAGAGCGAGCTTAGCCCGTCTATACTTTTTAAGCCGTTTATAGCTTCGGCGATATCGGTGGGGGCGGCATTCGCGCTGTATAGCTATCTGCAGAATATCACGGACAGCCTCATTGTATCGTTCGGTACTGCAGTTGCAGTTGCGATAGGCTTGTATGCACTCTTTTGCTTCCTTACGGGAAGTGTAAGCACAGAGGATATTGTACTCTTGCCGTTTGGAGAGAGGATAGTTAAACACAAAGATGCGAAAGTAAAAAAGTAATAATAAAAAGGGAGAATGAAAAATGACTGTTGCAGATAAGAAAAAGGATCTGCTCGACAAGGCGGATAAAGGCTACGGTTTTGAAGATCTTGTGCGGGTGGTAGAGGTGCTCAGATCCGAAGAGGGCTGTCCTTGGGACAGAGAGCAGGACCATAAGAGCATACGCAAGGACTTTATTGAGGAAACTTACGAGGTCATAGAGGCGATCGATACCGACGATCCGGTGCTTTTGCGTGAGGAGCTTGGAGACGTTTTGCTTCAGGTAGTGTTCCACGCGCAGATAGAGACCGAAAAAAACGTATTTACGGTCGATGACGTTGCGAACGATATTTGCGTAAAGCTCATACATCGTCACCCTCACGTGTTTGGTGACGTTCTGGCAGATACGTCTGAAAAAGTGCTCTCGAATTGGGAGATAATAAAGAGCGAGGAAAAGGAGCGCGTTACACTCACCGATAAGCTTCGCGCGATACCTCCGATGCTTCCCGCGCTTATGAGAGCACAGAAGGTCGGAAAGAAAGCGAGCTGTTTTGATTTTCCCGATGCCGACTCTGTTGTGGAGAAGATATACGAGGAGCTTGACGAGCTCAAGACTGCAATGCTTGGCAAAGACCAAGACGAGATGAGCGAAGAGTTGGGAGACCTTTTACTTACTGTGACCTCGCTTGCAAGAAAGATAGGAGTCGACTCTGAGTTGGCTCTCTCCAAGGCTACGGATAAATTCATAAACCGCTTTGAACAGGTCGAAAATGCCGTTTTGGCAGAGGGAAAGGATATAAATACGCTATCTATGCCCGAGCTTGACGCAATATGGGATAAAAATAAGCAAAAATAGTGAAAAAACAATAAAAAAATCGCAAAAAAATAAAAAAAACTATTGAATTTGCGAAAAAAATGTGCTATAATCATAGTGTAAACAAAGGGCTTGCCCGAGATTTTAAA
The DNA here is from genome assembly GCA_015064065.1 of Oscillospiraceae bacterium. Lineage (GTDB taxonomy): Bacteria > Bacillota > Clostridia > Oscillospirales > CAG-272 > HGM12713. Next base: position 20,244 of record SVSY01000001.1, on the reverse strand, counting down.
ATGAAAGGTAAATGATTATGAACAAGACACAGCTTATTGACGTAGTAGCAACCAAGACAGGACTTACAAAGAAGGCAGCAGAGGCAGCAGTTAACGCAGCTAACGAAGCTATCACCGAGGCTCTCAAGGCAGGCGACAAGGTACAGATCATCGGATTTGGCACATACGAAGTTAAGGAAAGAGCAGCAAGAGAGGGTCGTAACCCCAAGACCGGTGAGACTATCACCATTGCGGCTTCTAAGACTCCCGCATTCTCCGCAGGTAAGGCTCTTAAGGACGCTGTAAACGAGTAATTTTAGTTTGTAAGGTCGTTGCGATTATCCGCAACGACCTCTTTTTGAGGTGAAAAATGAGACTTGATAAATACCTTAAGGTGTCGCGTATAATCAAGCGCAGGACCGTTGCAAACGATGCGTGCGATACCGAGCACGTGTGCGTAAACGGAAGACGCGCAAAAGCATCCTATGACGTAAAAGAGGGCGACGTTCTTGAGATCACATTCGGTCAGAGGACTCTCAAGGTCAGAGTGCTTACAGTCAAGGACAGTGTGGCAAAAGCCGATGCGTCAAGTATGTACGAGATAATAGAGTAAAAGTAATATTAATAAAGATCTCCGCATAGTATTCAATGATATCCTATCATTGTGTGCGGAGGTTTTTTATGTCGTTATACGTTTCGGGTGAAGAGAGGAAAAAGGAGCACGAGATAAGGCTGAGTGCGAGAAGCGAAATGAATATCAGCGGAGTTGAAGAGGTAGTTGGATTTGACGAGGAGAATGTACGCCTCAAAACGAGCGAGGGAGAGCTTTTCGTGGAGGGAAGCGGACTGAAGATCGGAACTCTCAATACCGACGAGGGTATAGTTTCTCTGACGGGAAGGTTGAGCGCGCTCTATTATTCAAACGACAACGCAAAAGAGAAAAAAGGCTTTTTTGCAAGGCGGGTACGTTGATATGGAAATATCTCAGGTAATTCTGTCTCTCTTATTACTGTATTCATTTTTCTTTGGCGCGATCGTCGGAATGTTTTACGACGGGTGCAGAATGCTGAGGGTACTTGCGGGGAAAAGATATTCAAAAAGAGGATATAAGCGCATAGAGGCGTGGAGATTGCCGATAATAAAAAGAACGCTTGCTCCCAAGAGCGAAAGCGTTTGGCAAAGCGCAGTAACCTTTTTTGGAGATATCTTATGCGTCCTTTTTTGCACGGCAGGGATAATAGTTTTAAACTACTCGTACAACAGCGGAAGATTTCGCTTTTTTACGGTGCTCGGAGTTCTTGCGGGATTTTTTGTTTATAAATATACGCTCGGGCGGTTGGTGATGCTCGTAGCAGAGCCGCTTGTGGTAGTGTTTCGCTACCTTGCAGTGTCGATTTTTATATTATTTTGCGCACCTTTTTTAAAATTTGGCTATATATTATATGAATTTGTAAAAAAAATCAATTCTTTGTATAGTTTTACTCTTGAAAAAAAGAGAAAAAAGTTGTATAATATAGACGGAGGAGTGTTTGCAAACGAGGATGAGCCGAAGGGCTCTCGTTTTGCAGATCTAAAAACTTCACTTCATATCAAAAAAAAGGAGAATGGCGGATGAATAAAAACAAGTATTTTGCCGATAAAAAAAGCAAGTCCTTCGTTGTTATACGCGCTTTTCTCGTTTTTTTGCTGATATTTGCTTTCGTCTATTTCCTCTGGAGTATTATGCAGTACAACGAGGCGATGGAGAAAAAGGTCGAAAAGCAGGAATATGTCAATAAGCTCAAGGACGATATACAAAGACTTGAGTATCTTGTTGAAGCTCCGCTTGACGACGATTTTAAGATACGCATAGCACGCGAAAAGCTTGGAATGTGTTTCCCCGATGAGATAATATTCTACGGAGAATACGAATAAGGCTTTGAAAACTTAATAGAGTGGATGGTAAAATGAGAACGCAGAATGAAATGGCAGCGTATCTCTTCCACGAGGGGACAAACTATACCTCAGAGGATTACCTTGGCGTGCATAAAACCGGAAGCGGCTACGTTTTCAGAGTTTTTGCGCCGAACGCGCAAAAAGTATTCCTTGTCGGAGATTTTAACGGCTGGAGCGAGGATACGCGTCTTTATAAGGTGACTGCGGGAGGCGTTTGGGAGACCTTTGTGGAGGGTGCGAAAATAGCTGCACAAAAAAGGTATAAATTTAAGATATACGGAAACGGCAACGTTTGCTATAAAGCAGATCCCTATGCGAGACGTACCGATAAAATGCCCGAAACGGCATCGCTTATTCCAAGTGAGGAGGAATACACTTGGAGAGACGGCGGTTGGCTCGCATTCAGAAAAAAGGTCGTGCCCGAGCTTTACACTCTGCCGATGAACGTGTACGAGATACATCTCGGTTCGTGGAAGCGTCACGAGGACGGAACTCCGTTTGGCTATACAGAGCTTGCGCGGGAGCTTGCTCCTTACGCAAAGCAGATGGGATATACTCACGTCCAGCTTATGCCTATAGCAGAATATCCGTACGATGCGTCGTGGGGATATCAGGTGTGCTCCTTCTTTGCGCCGACGGCGCGCTACGGAGGTGTCAACGACTTCAAGAGCTTTGTCGACTCAATGCACGAGGCGGGACTCGGAGTTATACTCGACTTTACTATGTTGGGCTTTCCGAAGGACGAGCACGGGCTTTATCGCTTCGACGGCTCACCGCTTTACGAGAAAGATGATGACGGTGATGTCGCAAGCTTCGACCTTGAGCGAAACGAGGTAAGAAGCTTCCTTATATCTTCGGTGCTGTATTGGATAAGAGAATTTCATATAGACGGGATAAGGGTCGGCGGTCTTTCGTCTCTTTTGTATATCGATTCGGGCAAGACCCAAAAGCGTGCGGCGGGAATTGAGCTTATAAAAGTATTAAACCGTCAGATAAAGCGAGAATTTCCCGACGTAATAACGATAGCAGAAGAAAGCTCCGATCTAAAAATGACAGGCACGGACGAAGGTCTGGGCTTCGATATGAAATGGGATATGGCTTGGGTCGATGCTTCGCTTGAATATGCAAGCCTTGATAATACGCTCAAGATATCTCAAACCGATAAATTGATATATCCGATCACATATCGCGCAAGAGAAAGATATATGCTTTCGATCTCGCACGACGAGGTGGTGCACACAAAGCGTTCCTTCCTTGACAAGATGTCGGGCGATTATTGGCAGAAATTCGCGGGTGCGAGAGCCTTTCTCGGATATATGATGACCTATCCCGCAAAAAAGTTGAATTTTATGGGATACGAGATCGGACATTTTCGCGAGTGGGATCACGACGGAGAAGTGGAATGGTTCTTGCTTGAATACGAAACGCACGCAAAATTCCAGCGATTCGTTGCAGAGCTCGATCATTTCTATCTTGCAGAGTCTGCTCTGTGGAAGAAGGACGCCTTAGCCGACGGATTTTCGTTGATAGATGCAGACAGAGCTATCTTGGCATACGAGCGCAGAGCCGACGACCAAAACAGACTTTACGTCGTGATAAATTTCTCGGCGGAAGCGCGGGAGGGCTATATGCTCAAATGCGGCGACAGAATGTGCGAGGCGGTATTTGATTCCGACGACCTGCGATTTGGAGGAAACGGAGCACTTAAGCTGAAGAAAGCATCTGACGGAATGCTGAAGATAGATATTCCGCCGCTTTCATTCGTTATACTTAAGCCTATAGGCGATAAATAACAATATACACGGTACAAACAGGCAAACAAAGATCAAGGAAAAACAAATTCTAATTGCGACAAAAATACGGTTTATCCGAAAAAAATATGGAGGATTATATGTTCAAAAAGAAAGAATGTGTTGCTATGCTCCTTGCGGGCGGTCAGGGAAGCCGCCTTTATGCACTTACCGAGAAAACGGCAAAGCCTGCCGTATCCTTTGGAGGAAAGTACAGAATTATCGATTTCCCACTCTCTAACTGTATCAATTCAGGAGTTGATACCGTAGGAGTTCTTACTCAATATCAGCCTCTTGTGCTTAACGACTACGTTGGTAACGGACTTCCGTGGGATCTTGACAGAGCTATAGGCGGAGTTAAGATCTTGCCACCGTATCAGGGCAAGAACGGTGCGGATTGGTATAAGGGCACGGCGAATGCCATATACCAGAATATGCAGTTTATCGATATGTATTCTCCCGACTACGTTATAATACTCTCGGGTGACCACATATACAGAATGAACTATGACAAGATGCTTCAGCACCACAAGAAGATGAATGCTGATTGCACCATAGCGGTCATCGACGTTCCGATAGAAGAAGCAAGCCGCTTCGGCATTATGAGCGTTGACGACGAAGGCAGAATATATAAGTTCGCAGAGAAGCCCAAGAATCCCGACAGCACGAAGGCTTCGATGGGAATTTATATCTTTTCTAAGGACTGCTTGTTCAAGTATCTCAATGAAGACGCCGCAGATCCTAACAGCTCTAACGACTTTGGAAAGAACATAATCCCCGCTATGCTTGCAAACGGCGAGAGAATGTACGCATATTCCTTCAGCGGATATTGGAAGGACGTTGGAACTATTGATTCTCTTTGGGAGGCAAATATGGATCTTCTCGGAGAAGAGCCTGTATTCAATCTTGGCGACGAGTCTTGGAGAATATTCTCGAGACACTCGGCTCACTCTCCTCAGTACGTCGGACCTGATGCGATTATAGAAAACAGCAGCATTACAGAGGGCTGTGATATATACGGAACGGTACGCAATTCGGTTCTCGGCTCCGGCGTCGTCGTAATGGCAGGCGCAGAGGTCGTTGACTCGGTAATTATGGACGATTGCGTTATCGAAGCAGGTGCGAAGGTCAATTACGCGATACTCGACTCTGGAGTTACGGTCAGCGAAAACAGCACCGTAGGTAAGGAGCGTTCGGCTGCAAAGGGAATTGCAGTTATCGGAACGGGAATAACCGTTCCCGCAGGTACGGCAGTTGCCGACGGAGCGATGATAAACAACAGCTCCGATCTTGTAAAGGAGGCGTAAGATAATGTCAGTAGCAGGTTTGATATTTTCTAACATTCACAATTCTTCAATGCCCGAGCTGACGAGCGTCAGAACTATGGCATCAGTGCCTTACGGTTGCCGTTACCGTCTCGTCGACTTCCCGCTTTCCAATATGGTAAATTCGGGTATAACTAAAATAGGTATTATTACGCATAATAACTATCAGTCTCTTATGGACCACATCGGTACGGGTAAGGACTGGGATCTTGCACGCCGTTCGGGCGGTATAAGAATACTTCCTCCCTTTATCACGAGCTATAACAGCGCAAACGGAGGCAAGCTCTACTCAACGAGACTTGAGGCTTTGATGGGTGTTACGGGCTTTATCTCCAAGTGCAGCGAGGAATATATCGTGCTTTCGGATTGCGACGGTATCTGCAGCATCGATCTCAATAAAGTTCTTGAGGATCATATCGAGAAGAATGCCGACGTTACTATCGTAACCAGAACGGTAAACTTTAAAAAGGAGATACCCAGCGACGGTGCTACCGAGATAAAGTGCAACGCTGACGGCTTTGCTACCGAGGTGTCGGCTTATATCGATTACGACCGCTCGGCAGAGATAAGCACAAATATAATCATCGCAAACAGACTCTTCCTTCTCAACGCTATAAACGACGCAAGCGCACACGGATATAACCATTTTTATAAGGATATCATAGCACGCAGAGTTAAGAGCGCGAGAATAAATTGCTACCATTACGACGGAATATATTTGCAGATCACCTCGCTCGAAAGCTATTTCAGATGCTCTATGCAGCTTCTTGATCCCGAAGTCAGAAACGGACTTTTTGTTAAGGAAAGCCCAATATATACAAAGCTTCGCAATTCCGCTCCTACCGTATATGCAAACGGCTCTAAGGTGATCAACTCCTACGTGGCTGACGGTTGCGTGATAGAGGGAACTGTTGAGAACTCTATCATATTCAGAGGTGTTCACGTAGGTAAGGGAACTGTCGTAAAGAATTCTATTCTTCTTCAGGATACCTTTACGGGAACTAACGTATCGCTCAATTGCGTGATAACCGATAAGAACGTTGTTATAAGAAACAATAGAGTGCTCTCGGGTCACGAAAGCATGCCCTTCTTTATCTCAAAGGGTGCTATGGTCTGATAGTTCGGACAAGGAAGGAAAAGCATATGAAGAAATTATTGTTTGTCGGTGCAGAGGCAATGCCCTTTGCAGCCACCGGAGGACTCGGTGACGTTCTCGGCTCGCTGCCTTCGTCTATAATCGAAGCAGGCAAGGGAGAGGTGGACGTAAGGGTCGTAATGCCGCTTTACCGCGCAGTTTCGAGCACCTACCGTGCACAGATGACTAAGGTCTTTGAGGGCGAGATCGAGCTTGCCTGGAGACGTCAGTATTGCGGAATATACTCGCTCGTCAAGGACGGAGTTACCTATTATTTCGTCGATAATAAGTATTATTTTGATAGAGATACGCTCTACGGATATATGGACGAGGGCGAAAGATACGCTTATTTCTCCAAGGTTGCCGCAGAGCTTCCTATGCTCGTCGGATACTATCCCGACGTCGTTCACGCACACGATTGGTCAAGCGCGCTGACTCTCGTTTATATCAACGAAAAGTTCAGAGGTATCAGCGGATACGAAAATATCAAAACGGTGTTTACTATCCATAACATAGAGTATCAGGGCAAATACGATTTTGCGATACTCGGTGACGTTTTCGACCTTGACGAAAGATCGAAACACATCGTTGAGTACGACGGCTGTATCAATCTTATGAAGGGCGCTATAACCTGTGCAGATCTCGTTACGACCGTAAGCCAGAGATACGCGGAGGAGATATGCTCACCCGAATACGCACACGGACTTGACAGAATACTCCGCGAGTCAAAAGATAAGCTTTCGGGAATACTCAACGGAATAGATTATAATTATTACGATCCGTCAGCAGATAAAGCGATCGCTAAAAATTACACTTGGCGCTCGCTTAACAAAAAATACGAAAACAAGCTCGCACTCCAAAAGGAGCTCGGACTTCCCGAAAGAGAAGACGTACCCGTTATCTCGCTCATATCAAGACTTGCATCGCATAAGGGACTTGATCTGGTCACTATGATGATATATAAGCTCATAGGAGAGAGAGACGTTCAGTTCGTCGTTCTCGGCAAGGGAGAGGGAGAATACGAGACCTTCTTCAGAGGACTTGAAAAGACCTATCCCGACAAGGTCAGAGCACTTATTACCTATGACAGAGATCTCTCTAAGAGAATATACGCGGCGAGCGATATCTTTATGATGCCCTCAAAGAGCGAGCCTTGCGGACTTTCTCAGATGATCGCATCGCGCTACGGTGCAATTCCCGTAGTAAGAGAGACAGGAGGACTTTACGACTCGATAAAGGGCTTCTGGATGGACGGAAACGAAATAAAGGGCAACGGATTTACCTTTGCCAACTACAGCTCTTACGAGCTTGAAGAGCGTACCGACGCAGCGATAGACCTCTGGTGCAACGAGGAGCTTCGCCGTAAGTTCTTAGGCAAGATAATGCGCATAGATTTCTCTTGGAAGGTATCTGCACAGCGCTATCTTGACCTCTATTCTCCGCTTTGGAGCAACTAAAACAAACGCAATAACGGCAAGACACCCGAACGGTTACGCCTTCGGGTGTCTTGGGTGTTATTATCAGAAAGGATATTCACAAACCAATGGAAAACACAGCACTTACCAAATTGCAGGTGAAGGATAATATCGAAACAAAGCTGTCGAGATATTTCGGATGCACACCTACAGAAGCATCTAAGGATCAGATGTACAAAGCAGTCTCTATGACAGTCAGAGATATGCTTACTTCAAAAAGAAACGATTTCAAGCACGAGGTAAACGATACGAAATCAAAGCGCGTTTATTATATGTGTATGGAATTTTTGCTTGGCAGATCGCTCAAGACGAGCCTTGGCAACCTCGGTCTTTCCGAGGAATATCGCGCGGCTCTCGGTGATTACGGAGTAGATCTCGACGAGCTTTTTGAATGTGAACCGGATGCGGGTCTGGGAAACGGCGGTCTGGGAAGACTTGCCGCTTGCTTTATGGACTCGCTTGCATCTCTCGACTATCCCGCAACAGGATTTTCTATCTGCTACGAATACGGATTTTTCAAGCAGATGATCGTTGACGGAATTCAGGTAGAGCTTCCTGACGTATGGCTTCCCGGAGGCGAGGTATGGCTCGTTCCGAGAACCGACCGCGCTTTTCAGGTAAAGATGGGCGGACACGTCCGCGAAGAATGGCGCGAGGGTCATATGGAGGTCATCTACGAGGATTGCGAGACTATTGAGGCAGTGCCTTACGATATGATGATCTCGGGTGCGGACAGTAAGGCTGTCAGCAGACTCCGTCTTTGGAAGGCGAGAGACATCAGAAACTTCAATATGAGTCTTTTTACTCAGGGACAGTACGCAAGAGCGGTAGAGGAGAGCACTAACGCAGAGACTATCTCTAAGGTGCTCTATCCCTCCGATAACCACCTTGAAGGAAAGCTTCTCAGACTCACACAGCAGTATTTTATGGTATCTGCGTCCTGCCAGAGCATCATTCACGACCATATGGCAGTTTACGGAACTATAGACAATCTTGCTGACAAGATCGCAATACACATCAACGACACTCATCCCGCACTCTGTATCCCCGAGCTTATGAGAATACTCATCGACGAATACTTTATTTCTTGGGACAGAGCTTGGGATATGGTAGTTAAGATATGCTCTTATACTAACCACACAGTAATGCCCGAGGCACTTGAGAAGTGGAATGAGGATCTCTTCAAGCTCAGATTGCCCAGAATTTACACTATTATCAAGGAGATCAACGAGCGCTTCTGCCGAGATGCTTGGAATGCTTTCCCCGGAAACTGGAACAGAATTTCCAAGATGAGTATCGTAGGCTACGGTCAGGTGCATATGGCTAATCTTTGTGTAGTTGGATCTCATTACGTAAACGGCGTGTCCAAGCTCCACTCTGATATTCTCAAAAAGTCTATCTTTAAGGACTTCTACGCTATGTATCCTGAGAGATTTGGAAACGTTACGAACGGTATAGCACATCGCCGTTGGCTCTGCTATTCTAACCCCAAGCTTGCAGGACTTCTCGACGAGACTATAGGAACGGGATACCGTCACAATCCTATCGAGCTCAATAATTTCGCACGCTATGCCGACGATAAGGACGTGCTTGAGCGTGTAAGAGCTATCAAGCATCAGAATAAGATCGAATTTTCCAATCTGCTTTACCGCAAGACAGGAAAGCTCATCGATACCCACTCTATGTTCGACGTACAGATCAAGCGTCTGCACGAGTACAAGAGACAGCTTCTTAACGTTCTAAATATTATTGGACTTTACCTTGACATCAAGGATAATCCCAACGTCGACTTCCAGCCTATAAGCTTCCTCTTCGGTGCTAAGGCAGCCCCCGGTTATTACCACGCTAAGCGTATAATAAACCTTATATACTGCCTCGGTAAAGAAATAGAGAAAGACCCCGTTGCCTCCAAGAAGCTTGCCGTATCCTTCCTTGAGGATTACAACGTAAGTATGGCTGAGGCTCTCGTTCCTGCGGCTGAGATCAGTGAACAGATCTCTATGGCAGGTAAAGAAGCGAGCGGCACGGGCTGTATGAAGCTTATGATGAACGGTGCAATGACCATCGGTACGCTCGACGGAGCAAACGTTGAGATGCTTGCAGAGGCGGGAAGAGATAATATGTATATCTTCGGTCTTACAAGCGCTGAGGTCGACGATCTCTGGCAGAGAGGATATAACAGCGCAGAATTCTATACCTGCAATCAGAAGATACAGCGCATCATAAACGCGCTCACTATCGGCTTTGCAGGCGAGTCCTTCGCGGATATAGCAAATTATCTTACCAAGGGTCCCGGAGTGGCTGACCCCTATATGTGCCTTGCAGATTTCGAGTCCTACAGAATGACTCACGAGAAGGCAGTTACAGACTATGCAAACAAGGAAAAGTGGAACCGTATGTCGCTTATGAACATCGCGGCATCGGGATTCTTTGCGGCTGACCGCTCGATAAACGAATATGCCGAAAATATTTGGGGCATAAAGAGACTTACAGATAAATGATCAAAACACAGGATGGACCGTGAGCGATGCTTGTTCAAATAGCCGATTGGGCGAAATGTACGCCGATCTTAAAAAAAAGAATAAACGGTACCGACGTTTCGGCAAGAGGAAGCTTTGCGTACGGTGAATATCCCGAATTTATTGTCGAAGCACCGAGAAAACTCGGTGCTTCGGCGGTAGTCTTGCGCATATGTAAGGACGGAGAAAATGACCGTGACTATCCGTTTTCTTTTACTTCTACCGACGGAGTGGCCGATATCTATACTCTTTGTATCGATACCGCGGCTTTGTGCGGTGAGGAAGAGGACGGTATATTTTTTTATGAGATACTGTTTTTGCGCGGACTTGATACGCTTTTCACAAACACGCATAATAACGTGGACTTTTTGCTTACAGCGCACCCGAAAAACCGCTTCTTGCTTTTGATACACAAAAAAGATCTCAAAACGCCCGAGTGGTTCTGGGGCAGTACGATGTATCAGATATTCGTCGATCGCTTTGCGATAGGCGAGGGCGAGGTAGGCAAAAGGGACGACGTCATAATGAATGACGATTGGTACGGCGGCGTGCCGCAGTATGCGGAGATACCCGGTCAGGACGTTAAGAACAATATGTTCTTCGGCGGAAATCTGTGGGGCGTTGCCGAAAAGCTTGAGTATCTCAAGAGTATGGGCGTGGGAGTTTTGTACTTGAACCCGATATTCAGAGCATACTCAAATCACAAATACGACACGGGTGATTATTTTGAGATCGACGCAATGTTTGGTGGCGAGGCGGCGTTTGATGCACTCGTCGATAAAGCAAATGAACTCGGTATAAAAATAATTCTCGACGGCGTATTTAATCACACGGGAGATAACAGCCGATATTTCGACCGCTACGGCGAATACGGCGGAGACGGGGCATATACCTTGCCCGACTCGAAATATCGCGACTGGTACAGATTTGGCAAGGACAGAGACGATTTTGAGTCTTGGTGGGGCATTAAGATATTGCCGCGACTTGATCACGCAAACGAGAGCTGCCGCCGATTTTTTACGGATAAAGACGGCGTTGGAGCTCATTATATAAAAAAGGGTATCGCAGGCTGGAGGCTTGACGTTGCGGACGAGCTTTCGGATGAATTCTTGGATGAATTTTGCGACAGCGTAAGATCGGCAAGCGGCGGCGAGGCCGTAGTTATCGGCGAGGTGTGGGAAAACGCGGCTACGAAGATAGCGTACGGAAAACGGCGCAGATATCTTCGCGGCGGTCAGCTTGACAGCGTTATGAACTATCCTTTCAGGAACGCGGTGCTCGACTTCGTTATAAAACGTAATGCGAACGCGCTCGCGGATACGCTTAAGTCGATATATTCGAGCTATCCTAAGTGTGTGAGCGACTCGCTTATGAATATCCTCGGCACGCACGATACCGAACGAATACTTACCGTGCTCGGAAAGCAGGATGCGGCTGTGTGCAGTGATGCGGGCAGTATGCTTGCGAAAAAACAGCTTGACGAAGAGGAAAGAAGAAAAGCGGCAGAGATGCTCAAGCTTGCCTCGGCACTTCAGTTTACGGTATACGGTGTCCCGTCGGTGTATTACGGCGACGAGGCGGGCGTAGAGGGCTATCGCGATCCCTTCTGCAGAAGGCCTTATCCGTGGGGCAGAGAAGACGGTGAGCTCTTGGCGCACTATAGAATGCTTGGAGCGATCAGAGTGCAAAACCGCGACGTGCTTGCAGACGGTGAGTTTTCGCTAAAGCACGCAAAGGGCGGACTTATCGTATATTCAAGACGCTCAAACAGCGGAGAGATATGCGTTATCGCCAACGCGGGCGGACGCTCGTCAGGCTATAAGCTTGACGGAGAATGGCGCGACCTTGTGAGCGGTGAGACTTATCGCGGCTCGGTCGGCGCATTGAGCTTTTCTATATTACGCAGAGTTTGATCGGAGGCAGTATGGGACTTTTCGGGAAGAAAAAAAGCGACCCTAACAGCAAGAAATTTCGTTGGGAAATGGCGCGTGCGGTCGAAGGACAGCATATAAAATACGTTACCGAAAAAAAGGACGGCGAGGTCGACGAGGTCATCGGACGAAACGGCGGTCTTAATATCCGCGACGGCGAATTTATAGTTTACGCCTCGGCAAACGTTGTTTTCAGATGCAAGGTCGAGGAGCTTCAGATATGGGAGCTTCTTTCCAAGGACGGTGTCGTGCTGACGGGACCGGATATCGATAGCGGCGGCAAGGTGCGTACGGTGGTCGCACACTACGTATATTACAGAAAGTGATATTATGGATAAAGACGTAAAATATATGGAGCAAGCAATAGCTCTTGCGAAAAAAGCGGCAGAGCTTTGCGAGATACCCGTAGGAGCGCTGATAGTAGATAACGGCAGCGGAGAAATTATCGGACAAGCGTATAATCTTCGCGAGACTAACAAGATGGCTACGGCACACGCTGAGATACTCGCGATAGAGGAGGCTTGCCGCGCTCGCGGCAGTTGGAGGCTTGACGGCTGTACGCTCTACGTAACGCTCGAGCCCTGCCCGATGTGCGCGGGCGCGATAGTGAATTCAAGGCTCGACAGAGTCGTCTGGGGGGCAGACGATATGCTCGCGGGCTGCTGTAAAAGCGTAATAAACTTCAACGCATATCCCTTTAATCATTCCTTTATTACGACAAGCGGTGTTTGCGCTGATGAGTGTAGAACGCTTCTGACAGACTTTTTTGAACGCAGAAGGTTGGAAAAATAATTTATAAAGCAAAGAAGGCAAAAAACGCCGATAGCATCAATGTGCTATCGGCGTTTTGCGATATAGCTTTTATGTTCAGATCATTCCAAAAAGAATAAATCCTATCGTATTGATAGCAAAATTTGCAAACATATGCGTCAGCCACGAGGGATATATATTGCCGCTTTTTTCGTTGAGGACGTTGAAGATAACTCCGCCGACGTAAAGACCGACAAGAGCGAGAAGAACAATTCCTATATTGAACCAGCCTATCATCATTCCCGCGTGATAAAGAGAGAAGAGAAGGGCACTGAAGCTGTGTGCAAACTTTCGTGAGGAGGTCTTTTTTAAGGTTATAAAAGCAAATCCGCGGAAGAAGAATTCCTCGAGAAGAGAATTGGCAAAGGAAATATAAAGTGAGACGAGCAGAAAATTTTCTTTTGTGACTCCGACGTCTCCCGTAAGCTTGCCCGCGATACCCGAAAAATCGATAACGCCTCGCAAAAGAAAATATCCGCCGAGAATTATTACGTATATAGCTGCTCCGAGCGAGAGTGCAAGCAAGAGATCGCGGCGCGAAGGTTTGAAAAGCTCTTTGAGGCTTTTTTGCTCGTCCTTGTTGACGAAAAAGTATATTGAGGGTATGATCAGAAATAACGCTATTTTGACAAGCGATTTTATAAAATATTGCGGTTGAACTATTCCGTCTATCAGACTCATGCCGAGTGAGCATATCACTACGGAAAGTATGATGTACAGTGCTCTTTTATTAAATAATGCCTTCATATGACCTCCTTTGGACGTATATGAATATTTTACCATATTTAACGACTCTCTTCAATAGGAAAACAAAAAATAGCGGAGTTTCTCCGCTATTTTTTGTGCAATAAAATTTAGAGTTAGACCTCGTAGATCGTAGTCTGCTTTACTTAGGCTGCTCCGTGTAATACTTTGCTCTTCTGCGCTTCTTGACCGTATGAACGACCGTCAGAACGACGATGGTAGAGAGTATCACGGCACAGCAGACGTATATTCCGTTGCCTATCGTGTTTTCGACCTTAAGCTCTTCCCAAAGACTGTTGAGAAGAACAAGGTTGTCTGCAGAAAGATTGAGATATGCCTGAGACTTTACTGAATTTGCTTTCTCGCCGTAAAGTATCTCAAAAGCATCGGGGTGTACCTCGGACATAGTCTCGATGTAGCCCGCGTTGTTGACCACCGTAGTAAGCGGGGAAGCGTAATAGGTGTACTCTGCGTTTGCTACAGCTATTTCCTCTTCGCACATAAAGTTGATATACTCGTGCGCGAGATCATAGTTTTTTGAACTCTTCGGAATACACATAGCATCAATATAGGAGTTTGTGCCTTCCTTGGGATAATAGAACGCAAGAGCGTCGTTGTCCTCGTACATCGACATAAAGTCGCCCGCGTAGTACGACGCTATAGCTGCAGAGCCGCTCGACATCTTGTTGAATATCTCGTCCATAACGTAGCCCTGCACGAGTGCTTTTTGCTCGATGAGAAGGTCGCGTGCTTCCTTCCACTGCTCTTCGGTGGCTTCGTTTACGTCGTATCCGAGCCAATACAGTGCAGTGCCGAACGCGTCACGGCTGTTGTTGAACTGAAGAATATCGCGCGTGTAATTTTCATTCCACATAAGACTCCAGCTCTCAAGCGCCGCATCCTCTTCGCTGACGATGTCGGTGTTGTAGATAATGCCTATCATTCCGTAAAAATAAGGAACGGAGTAGACGTTGTCGCTATCGTCCTCGTAATATACGTTGTCTCCCTTGAATTTTTCATCGATATACTGATAGTTCGGTATCTTGGAGAGATCAAGCGGAGCAAGCATCTTTTCATTTACCATTCTCTGTATCATATAGTCGGAGGGAATGATAACGTCGTAGGAAGCAGAGCCGCTTTCTATCTTCGCGTACATACTTTCGTTGCTCGAGAAGGTAGAATAGTTTACAGATACTTTCTTTCCCGTCTTTTCATAATAGTACTCTTCAAACGCTTTATTCGTGTCAAGCGTATCCTCAGACCCGTCGGAGATGTATTCACCCCAGTTGTAAACGTAGAGCGTGGTGACCTCTTCGGAGGAGCAGGAGGAGAGCGCAAGGCAGGCAAAGAGAGTAGTGCAGATGATAACTATAAAAGGAATAAGCTTTTTCATTTTGCAAGCTCTCCTTTCGCTATCCTGCGTGGCTTGCGCCGAGGAGCTTTGTCCTTCTTAGCACCCGCAAGGTTTACGGCAATAAGAAGAACGAGGATAGTAATGATTATCAACGTACAGAGCGCGTACATACTGAACTTTACCTCGTGCGCGGTCTGATTGTAGATATAAAGCGGAAGTGTCTTGAAATCGGGTGAGCTTACAAAATGGCTGATGACGAAGTCGTCAAGCGAGAGAGTAAAGCTCATCATAAGTCCCGAGATTATACCCGGCATTATCGCGGGAACTTCTATCTTAAAGAAGGTCTGGGTCGGCGTACAGCCAAGATCGAGCGCCGCCTCGATAAGATGCTTGTCCATCTGCTTGAATTTGGGCAGAATGGAGAGTATAACGTAAGGCAGGTTGAAGGTCGTATGCGCGATAAGCATAGTCCAGAAGCCGAGCACGTTGTCAAGCTTGAACATAAGTCCGACACCGACGAAGAGCAGCATCATAGATACACCGGTTACGATATCGGGGTTCATCATAGGAATGTTTGTAACGCTCTTCATTATCGACTGATAATATTTGTTTTTCGAATGAGCGATGCTGAAGGATGCGAGCGTTCCTATGACAGTAGCAAGTGCTGATGAGCACACCGCAAGTATCAGCGAATTTTTAAGTGCCTCAATAGCTTCGCCGCTTCTGAAGAGGTCTTTGTACCAATAAAGCGTAAATCCCGAAAAGTTGCTCAGATTTCCCGATGCGTTGAACGAGAAGAGTATAACTACGAGTATCGGGGCGTAAAGAAGGGCGAATATGATAAATATATAGGCTTTTGAGAGGAATTTCATACTATGATCTCCTCCTCATTATCCGAAAACTTATTCATTATCGCGAGCGAAATGAGAATGAGTATCATCATCACCAGAGATATCGCCGCTCCCGTATGATACGTGATCTGATTTTGGAACTGACGCTCTATAGTATCTCCAAGTAGGTCGAACGAACCGCCGCCGAGCTTTTGCGAGATATAGAAGGTGCTTATTGAGGGAACGAATACCATCGTAACGCCCGAAATTATTCCGGGGGTAGTGAGGGGAAGCGTTACCTTGAATATAGTCTGCAGGCTGTTACAGCCGAGATCTGCAGATGCCTCGAGGTATCTGCGGTCTATCTTGATAAGCGCGGTATAGATAGGAAGCACCATATACGGAAGAAAATCGTATATCATACCGAGTATTACCGCGGCATCTGTTCCTATAAATGTCAGCTTTTCAAATCCGAGACTTGTCAAAAAGGTACTTACGAGTCCACCGTTGTCAAGGAGAGCCATAAGCGAGTAGGTGCGTATGAGAAGACTTATCCACATAGGGAGCATCAGAAGCACCATAAGTATGTTGCGTGTTCTTTCCGAGGTTTTAGACATACAGTAAGCAAGCGGATACCCTATAAGCAGGCACACCGTGGTCGCTATGAGCGAAAAGCCGAGCGACATAATGAAGGTCTCGGAATATGACGAGAGCGAAAGGATATTTTCAAAGGTAAATGCGCCGTCTCGGTCGGTAAACGCAAAATATGCCACGAAGAGCAGGGGAGCGATTATAAACAGCGCGGACCACACGATGTATGGCGAGGATGCCACACGGTCAAACCATGAACGCTTATTTTTCATTATTCCTCCTCCTCGGAAATAATATCCGAGAGATGATCCATCTCATCGGAGAAGGTCGAATAGTCTCCAAACATATCCGAATATTCGGATTTCTTCATAATATGTATAGCGTCGGGCTCGATGTAAACGCCGATAACAGCCTCGGGAGCTACGTAGTCTGTTGACTGTATCATCCACTTAAAGCCCTTGATATCGACGATGATCTCATAGTGTACACCCTTGAAGGTCACAGACGTTACCTTGCCCGTAAGCATACCCTGCTCAACGGGAACAACGTCAACGTCCTCCGGTCTTACAACGACGTCGACCTGCTCGTTAGTCTCAAATCCGCTGTCAAGGCACTCAAAGGTGTGTCCCGCGAATTTTACCGAGTAGTCTTTAAGCATAACGCCGTCAAGAATGTTGGACTCACCGATAAAGTCGGCGACGAACGCATTTACGGGCTCGTTGTAGATATCCGTAGGCGTGCCGATCTGTTGTATCTTTCCGTCAGCCATTACGACAACGACGTCGGACATAGAGAGTGCCTCTTCCTGATCGTGTGTTACATAGATAAAGGTTATGCCTGTCTTTGCCTGTATATTTTTAAGCTCGACCTGCATATCCTTGCGGAGCTTGAGATCGAGTGCACCGAGCGGCTCGTCAAGCAGGAGCACCTTCGGCTTATTTATAAGTGCGCGCGCGATAGCAACTCTCTGCTGCTGACCGCCCGAGAGGAGAGAAACGTTTCGTTTTTCAAATCCGCGAAGATTTACGAGTGCAAGCATCTCGGACACTCTTTCTCTTATCTCGTCTTCTTTTACCTTAGCTATACGCAGACCGAAAGCGATATTGTCGTAAACGTTAAGGTGAGGGAAGAGCGCGTATTTTTGGAATACGGTATTGACGTGTCGCTTGTGCGGGGGAACGTCGTTGATCCTTGCACCGTCGAAATATACGTCGCCTTGGTCGGGGGTCTCGAAACCGCCGATTATACGAAGCGTGGTCGTTTTTCCGCAGCCCGAAGGACCGAGAAGAGTGATGAATTCTTTGTCGTTGATGTAGAGACTTACGTCAGAAAGTACGGTCTCACCGTCAAAAGATTTCGAAATGTTTTTTAATTCTACCAGTTTTGTTTTCATTCCACATAAAAACTCCCTTAAAAAAATAATTGTGTGGAGGGGTTAAGGCTCGTCCAAAAACATAAAAAATCCGCGCCCCAGATCCATATGCGAATATTGTAACAGATATCGAATAAAAATGCAATATCTTTTGTAAAAAAACTTCAAAAATCCGTGATTATTTTTGAAAAATCGGCAAAAATCGGGAAAAACTGCGAAAAATTTTAGAAAAACTGCTTTTTCCTTTGATATGCTTTGATATCCTCGCTAATCCTACTAATTACTTTTGAGGAATATTTTGCAGAAAAGTGATGCCGAAAAAACGAAAAGCGAGAGCGAAGCACCAAGCCGCAAAAGCAGATATACTGACAGACACCAAAGTGAAAAAACGAATACAAACGAGCATATCCGAAGCAGCTTGTTTGCCGTGTAGCAGGGTAGAAAAAGCGAGAGCGCGCAGAGTAATATCCTACCGCCGTCAAGGTCGCTTATCGGCAAAAGATTGAGCAGAGCGAGAAAAAGTGAGCAGACGAAAAAAGCCTCAAAAAAGCGATCTTCAATACCGACCGTGCAGTATATCAGCAGAGCGCAAAGCAGATTTGTAAGCGGACCTGCTATAGCTACCGCTATCTCGTTTTTGTAAGAGGTCACAGCGCTGTCTATGGATAACGACGCGCCGAAAATTCCGAGCTTCAGCTCTCCGAGATGAGTATTTAACATTTTTGCGGCAAGGATATGCCCAAGCTCGTGCAGAACCGCGGCGACAAGCGCGGCAAGCGAAATGCCCGAGCCGCTCAATATCAGCGCGACCAGCATAAGAAGCGCGAAAAAACTCACACGTATTTTAATAGATAGGCGACGTTTCATATCATTCTCCTTTGGCGGTGAGCAAATTATATGCCGCTTGATCGCAAAAAATAACTTCTTAGCCGCAAATTTCGACCGCTTACTTGCTACCTATTTACAAAACGCAGAAAAGGTGATAAAATATAGCTGTAAGAGAGGAGGCGATAAAGTGAAGGTACGGACAGAGATATCCGACGTTGCAGAGAATGAGATAATCATACGATGCTCAGAGCGAAATGAGCGTATAGAAGAGCTTGAAGAACTCATAAAAAGACTTACCGTATCCACTAAGCGAGAGATAGTGCTTTATTCGTCGGGAGCCGAGTACTTTATTCCGCTTTCCGAGATACTTTATTTTGAGAGCAGTAACGGAAAGATCTACGCGCATACCTCGCGTGCCGTATATACCTCGGAGCTTAAACTGTTTGAGCTTGAAGAGAGCTTGCCACCGTCGTTTATACGTATATCGAAATCGGCGATAGCGAACGTGGATCTGATAGTTTCTTTGCGCAAAGAAGCGGTCGGAAACGGGCAGATAAATTTTAAGAACAGCGAAAAGATGACCTATTTTTCGAGGTCGTATTATAAAGCTTTAAGAAATAAAATTCAGAAAATGAGGTTAGGATAATGAAATTTTGGAAAATTTTTTGGGGATTTGGTGCAATACTGTTAGCAGTTTTGCTCCTGCTCAATACTTTGGGTGTGCTTACCCCTGCATTCGATGTGGTAGGCGGAGTCAGTGCTTTGCAGATAGTACTCGCTCTATTTGTGTTCGCGTTTTTAGTGTCAAGAGTAATAAAATTAAAGTTTGGAAGTATTTTTATTCCTCTGTCATTTCTCTTTATGATATTCGAGCGCAATATTGCTTTTGCTTTGGGACTTGAGAGTGAAAATATAATAAATAATTGGCTTTTGTTCTTCTGTGCGCTCCTGATCTCTATAGGTATATCTTTGTTGATACCGAGCAAGGCGAAAAGATGGAAAAAACATAAAAAGGATAAGGCTATGAAAAGTAATCGCTTTGCAAGCTCTACGAGATATATAGATTGCGAGAGCTTTGTTGAAGAATATATACACAATGAGCTCGGTGAGCTAAAAATATATTTTGAAAATACCGATAGCTTTACAAGCGGTGCGGTGATCAATCTGTACAACCGCCTCGGTGCGACGGACATATACGTTCCTCGCGAGTGGAACGTCAAAGAAGATATTACAAATAACCTTGGAGACGTTTCGTATTATGAGAAAGGAGACTCCGAAGGACCCACACTCATACTTTCGGGACATAACGAGCTCGGTGCAGTGTCTGTAAAGTTTATATAAAAAATGCCGCGTGTTTAGCGTAGTGTCCTTAAGGACACTACGCGTCGATATAGATCCGCTTGCGCGTATCTTCGATATACGCTGACGCGTTCGATATGATGTTTGCTACGCAAACACTCGATATGCTCACTGCGTGAGCGCGGATCTATATCATATCAAGCTTGAGCGTAGCGAAAGCATATCGAATTTGCCGCAAGGCAAATATATCGAGCCGAGCGAAGCGACGGCATATCGACAATTGAATAATCGCATTTGTGACCACAAATGCAGTGCTTGCAAAGAAAA